>DATEGH010000292.1:0-5572 GCA_035280185.1 Terriglobales bacterium | reverse complement strand
TGTTCTGCGACCGCAAATGAAGCAAAGCGCAGCGGATTCTTCGACCGTCATCCGCGCGACGACACATCTGGTGCAGTTGGACGTGGTCGTGACTGACTCCTCCGGGCAACCTGTCAAGAACGCGCTCACGGAAAAGGATTTTACGATCGTGGAAGATGGGCAGCCTCAAAAGATTTCGTTCTTCTCCTACCAGCAGTTCGACCTACAAGAAAAGCAAAAACAGACGCCGCCACAGCTTCCACCACATGTAACCACGAACCGGCCGGAGTTCCGGCGCCCCACGGGACCGCCAATTGTTCTTCTATTGGATGGCATCAACACGCCGGTGGAAAACCAGATCGTTGTCCGCCAGCAGATGCTCAATTTTCTGGCGGATCATTTCGACCCACGCATGCGCATCGCGGTCTTTCTGCTGGGCAACGAACTATCGGTGCTGCAGGATTTTACCTCTGATCCGGCTCTGCTGACCGTGGCCATGAGGAAATACCGCTCGCAGGCTTCAGCCGCCGGAAGGCAGGGAGGCACGGACGTTCAGCTGACCGCCCCAACGTTTGACGGGCCCAATCTGCCGTCACAAGCGCCCGGGCAAGCAGGGGCCGGCGTGGGGACGGGCGGGGGCGCGGAACTACGATCGCTGATGAACATTTCCTATGCCTTGGCACGCTTCGAAAAGGAGAGCAACGCCAGCAGTATGGAAATGAGGATCGACCACACGGCAGACGCGCTTTCAGCGATTGCCCGCTACCTTTCCGCCTTTCCCGGTCGCAAGGTGGTCATCTGGTTTTCGGCCTCGTTTCCCCTGAGCCTCTCCGTTGTTGATCCGGAGGATTTTGACGTTTTTCGCTCTTATGCGGACCGGATTCGAACGACCACCAATTTGCTTTCCGATGCGCAGATTGCGGTATACACGGTAGATGCACGCGGGCTGGCTGCGAACCTGATCGCGGACCCAAGTAATACCGGGCGGGATGCCAGCGGCAGGATGGCGCTAACTGTCGATGCGCACATGAATGCCAACAGTAAGGAAACCTTCGAGCGCTTCAGCAAACAGGACAGTTTGGCGAAAGTAGCTCAGGAGACCGGCGGACGCGTTTTCTTGAACACAAACGACTTCGACCGGGCCATCGTCGACAGCATTCGCGACAGCAGCAACTTCTATGAGATCGGCTACTATCCGACGCACAAGCAATGGGACGGCAAGTTCCACACAGTTAAGGTGAAAGTGTCCGGCAATGGGCTCAGCGTTCGCCATCGCCGAGGCTATTACGCCGTTGATCCGGAGAGCTGGCGCCGCACCGGCGCCAAGGAAATGAACTTTGCTCTGGAAAAAAATGCGGTGACTTCCACTGGTGTGTTGTTTTACGCGCGAGCCTTGCCGCCGCCAGCACCCGGAGAAGTCAAAGTCGAATTCCTGGTGGACACACACACCATTACCTTCGAAACGATGGCGGAAAATCAGCACTACTGTAATCTCGAATTTCAGGTGCAGGCGTTCAATCCGGAGGGCAAGCTGGTAAAGGCCGAAGTGCAACAGGCAGAGGCCCCACTCAAACCAGAAACCTTCGATCGCATTCGCCAAAACGGATTGCCCATGCCCGTGTCCATCAAGTTGAGTCCCGGCCAGTACGTACTTCATCTTGGCGTTCGCGATAATCGTACAGGCCAGTTTGGAACTTCGGAGTTGCCGCTCACCGTAGGGGAGGCTCGGGCACCCTAGATGTTTTACCGATCAGTTTGGACCCGTGGCAGAGCTTTTCCGCAAACTCTTGTCTTTCAGCTCCTGGTATTTACGGAGAGCCTGGTCCGCTTCCTCGAGGCGCCCGGCACGCCGATACGCCAAGCTTAGCTGGTAATAGCCGTAAGACTGCGTGGGCTGCAAACGCCTGGCAGCTTCAAGGTGTTGGATCGCCCCGCTAGCATCGCCCTGATCCAGCAAGGCCTTCCCTAATTGATAATGCGCATCTCCGTAAGAAGGCTTCTGCCCAAGAACGTCGTTGAGCAGCTGGATCGCTTCTTCGGTATGGCGTTGCTGCAGCATCACATAGGCCAGCTCATACATGGCCGGGGCGGATTTCGAGTCCAGCGCTAACTCTGAGTTAAACTCTTGTGCGGCCTCATCAAGCTTGCCCTGCTTTATGTAAATCATGCCTGTGGAATAGTGGGCCTCCGGCAAATGCGAATTCATCTCCAACGCCTGATGAAATTCGGCAAGCGCATCCGGAAACTTCGATTGTTCATAGTAAGCCTGACCGATCATCAGGTGCATTTCGGGAGTGTTCGAACCATGCTCCTGCATCCGCGAAAGGATTTCGCCGCCAGCGGCTGAATCCCCACTGCGCAACAGGGCCACACCTGCGG
Organism: Terriglobales bacterium; assembly: GCA_035280185.1. Taxonomy (GTDB): domain Bacteria; phylum Acidobacteriota; class Terriglobia; order Terriglobales; family Acidobacteriaceae; genus Angelobacter. The sequence goes on along the minus strand of DATEGH010000292.1, from coordinate 3,214 downwards.
CGTAGAGGAGCCCCGGATTATCAGGCAACTGCTCGAGGATAGGCCGGAAGGTCTCGGCGCTCTTCGCGTACTGGTCCGTCATGTAGTAGCTGAGGCCAAGCATTTGACGAACGTTCGAATCATTCGGCGTGCGTCGAATCTCGCGTTCGAGCGGCGCGATGGCTTGATCGTAATACTGCGCGCGAAAAGCCGCCAAACCCCAGTTGTGGTCCAGCCTTTCGATTTTCGGGTTCCAGCGTGAGGCCTCTGCAAATTCGTCGGAGGCTTCACCATAGCGTGAGGCGCGTGCATCGATCACGCCAAGATTGTGACAAGCCTCCCCGAGCAAACTAGAAATGTGCTTTACATATTCTGCTTCCCCTGCATGGGGAGCCTCTGCTTCGTGCGGTGCTTGCAGCAGCAAGGAGCGCAATTCGCGAGGGCTGGACAGGCTCAATTTCTGCGGGCCGCCAACACTTTCAGAAAAGCCAGGTTTCTGCAGAGATTCAGGTTTTGCCTGCTGCCGGCTACGTGATTGCGCTGACTGAGTTATTTCAGACACCGCTTCTTTGTTTCTCCCCAACTTTTCCAGCGCTTTGCTCAGTAACTCATGGGCGAAGGCAAGATCTGCCAGATCTTCAGAATGAGGCGATGCTGACAACGCTTTTTGCAGGACGGCTACTGCTTGTTCGAACTTGCCTTCATCGAAATGGGCCTGACCTAAACGAAAGAAACCATCCGGTTCATCCGGATGAGCTGCGACAGCCTTCTCAAACCATTTTTGCGCTTCATCCGGCTTCTTTTCGCTTAAAGCGATCATGCCAAGATAGTAGAGGCTAGTGTAGTCATCCTTTGTTAGCGCAAGTTCCGATGAGAACTGCTCGCGAGCTTTTGCGTAGTTCGAAGAACCTTGCAGGAAATACGTCAGGCCGAGAGCTGACCGCAAGCGCGGCTTCTTGGGCTCAAGTTCCATCGCTTTCGAAAAATGAGAAGCGGCTTGTTCAAAATAGCCGGTCTCGCGATACGCAAGTCCAATCAAGGCGTGCGTGCTCGCATTGGGCTTCGCCGAAGCCAGCATTTCATCAAATATGACACTTGCAGGCGCAGGTTTTTTGAGCTCCAGGTCTGCTAGAGCCAACAAATAGCCTGTGTCCAAATCCGGTTGAAGTTGCAGCGCCGATTCCAAGCGTTCCGCGGCAAGCTGGAATTCGCCGCGCAAGAAGTAAATCTTGCCCGCGAGGCTTAAAGCGCGAACATCACGCCGATCCTGCAGCAACGCGGCTTCTGTGTCGGTCCTGGCCTTATCAAGGTCGTTGATTTCGAAGTCAGCGATAGCCAAATCCACGAGCGCAGGTACTCGCGTTGGTGCAATCTTTACGGCCCGGGTGAGAAGGTCGATTCCCTCGTAATACTCTTTGTGGGACAGGTGTAGATTCCCCAGATGCTGCAAGGCACCAGCGATAGCTTCGCGATACGCGGCCGCCGCTTTCTCATAATCACCGGCGATTTGAAACGTTTGGGCGGACTGAAAAGCCTGCTCCGCAGCGTCTTGGAGTCTAGTTTGTGAAGGCTTAGCCTGTGTGCTCGACTTGGATTTCTCTTGAGCTTGTATCCCCGAAGCGAGGAGGAAGCAGCAACACAGTGCTGGGCAGAACTGCGCCAAGATTCGGCTTCGAAACATTGCGTCCTTTCGCAAAAACTGGTCTGCCGCGCCGCGAGCTCGGTTTACGGTTGCGTCCCCGCGGGAGGTTGTGAGACGGAAGTCCGGCGCTTGCGCTCCTCATCTTCGGCTTGCCGCAACCGGTTATACGTTTCCATCTCTGTATGGGCCGGCTCTTGCAGCCCCAAGCGCGTATAGGCAAGCGCCAAGTGATAATGATACTGAGAAACGCCGGGAACGAGCTTGACGGCTTTTTCCAGGGCGGACCTGGCTTCCTCCAGTTTACCGGTTTGCAAGTACAGGGTCCCAAGTTCCGCTTGCGCCGCCGCATTGTCGGGATTCGCCCGGACGGCCACCTCCAGCTCGCTCACGGCCGCCTCCATGTTTCCCTCCTGGCTCGAAATCAAGCCGGAATAATAATGCGCCTCGGCGGACTGTGGTTCCAACTCCAGGCAGCGCCTTAGCTCCGGCTTGGCGGCAGCAATATCGCCTTTCTTGAACTCCGCAATGGCCAGCAACAGGTGGCCTTGGGCATCGTTGGGCCGGTCTGTGGTCACTTTTTTCGCGATGGATTCCGCCTCTTCCGGCAAATCGTTTTCGATCAACGTTAAAGCAAGGACGTATTCATTGTCAGGGTTTTCCGGCCGGATGGAATTTAGCCTTTTTGCCATAGCTACAGCTTGCGCGCGACTCCCTGTTTTCAATAGGGCCAAGCTGAGCTTCTGCAGCACGTCGCCACGATCGGGCTGAATCTTGTCCGCACTACGAAGGAAGTCGATCATCTCGTCCCACCGGTTCAACTGTGCCGCCACCTGCGCTGAATCGAAGAGCAAATCAAAGGAGCCGGGCTGTAACTTTCGCGCCCCGTCCAGCGCCTGAAGCGCTTCTTGAGGACGACCCTGCGCGGCGCGCACACGCGCCAGCGTGTGCAGATATTCCGCTGATGGTTGCGGAGGCTTCACGGCATCCACAAGGTGCGATGCGTCGTCCATGTAGCCATTGCGGATCAGCACAGTCACAAATTCATACAAGGTCTTCGGCGCCGAGCTGGCATGGCGAATCATGGACTTGATCAGGGGAGGCACTTTCGCAGGCTCGCCTGCCCCGAAGTAATCTGCAGCGAGGACCGGCAGGAGTTCAGCGGGCCGCGATGCGGTGGGAATTCGGTTCGCCGCGGCCAGTGATTCCTTATATTGACCAGCTTCTTCATACAAAACAGCAAGCGCGGTGTTCGCCGCTGTATCGTGTGGCGCGATGGTAGTTAAGTGGGAATAGGCATCTATGGCCTCGGTGCTCTTGCTGAGCGATCGGTACAAATTGCCCAAGCCGCGGTGGGCCGCAAGGTTCTTAGGATCTAGTGTCAAGACTTTGCGGAGTAGTGCTTCCGCTTCTGGCGCGCGCTTCTGGCGAACACGAATGTCCGCCATAAGGTCGAGCGCCCAGACCTGATCTGGCTGCTTTGTGAGCACCGTCCAGAGCTGCTGTTCGGCATCGTCCAGGCGGTTTTGCGCGATGAGCTTCGCAATCGTCGTACGCGACGTGGCTTGCGCTTTTGCCAGAGTTGGCAATGTAGCA
>DATEGH010000291.1:0-4104 GCA_035280185.1 Terriglobales bacterium | reverse complement strand
TGAACCCCGATGGCACCGGCTCACAGGCCACGACGATCCAGCAGAGCTTCAATACTAGCGAACTGCTCCGCGAGGACGGGGACACGCTCTTGTTCAGCACGCTCTCGAATTCGGTCTCTCCGGCCGACACCCTGCTGTTTGATTCGAATTTCAATATCACCGGCGGAGTTAACCAGAGCAACACGCAGAAATTCTTCTCCAGCGATTCAACCGGAGCATGTTTCAGCCGGACGATTTCGGCCGAAGGCGGCGTGCTGACCAGCATCACCGATGGAGTGGGATGCAAGCGGGAGGATGGAAACAGCCAGTAGCGTTCTGGATGGTGACTCTCTCTACCCGCAACTTGCATGATTCGTACCCGAGTGAATTGTCATGGTGAGCGGAGCCGGACCGAGGAACGAAGGACGGCGAAGTCGAACCATCTATGCATTTGGCATGTTCAAAGATAAATGCATAGATCCTTCGACTGCGCGCTCGCTCCTCCGTCGTTCGCGCTCCGCTCAGGATGACAAGGTTTGCTAGTGCGCTTTAGCCGGGTTCTCCGCTTCGGCGGCGCGCTGCATCGCCCGCTTCTTTCTGCGGCTGAGCACAAACGGACGCCGGCGGCGGCGCTCTGCGCGCTTGTCAATCTTCTTCCAGAAGCCCACGAAGTAATCGACGGCCGAGATGATGGAGACTCCCACCATGAACCAGATCGCGAAGATTGCGATCATCCGGATCGGCAGGATCATGCCGTTGAACAGCGGCCAGTAGTCCCAGCGCAGCGCGAGGATGGCCGACACAACGGAGATGATCTGCACCACCATCTTAAGCTTGCCCAGCTCGCTGGCTTCAATGGTGAAACCCTCCCCGGCTGCAATAGACCGCAAGCCGGAGATGAGAAACTCGCGCCCTACAATGATTACCGCCACCCAGACGCTCACAATTGACGGAATCAGTTGGACGAGAGTGATGTAAGCCGCCGCAATCATCAGCTTGTCAGCCAGCGGATCGAGCAGCATGCCCATGGTGGTGATCTGCCCGCGCTTGCGCGCCAGGTAGCCATCGAGCCCGTCGGTGATCGAGGCCAGAACGAAAATTCCCGAAGCCAGAACTACGCGAAGAGTCTCATCGTGGCTGCTGAAGTAAGAGGTGGTCAGCACCCAGATGATGAGAGGGACCGCCGCGATTCGAGACAGCGTGATGTAATTGGGCAGATTCACAAGCTGTGGCGCGCGAGAAAACTGTTCCCATGGTAGTAAACGCTCCCCGCAGAGGCAAGCGCGCCGTATTACCTCTTCCCGTTGATCGTATTCAGGCAGCGAGTATACAAGTCGAGCAGGTGAGTGGCATAGTCTTCCGCTTTGTTGACGGTGCCTCCCTGGAACCCTGCTCCCGGCGCTCCCGTCTTGCCGTAACCGGTGGTTGCGGCAATAAATTTCATCATCTCCAGGGCGATTTCTTCGTTGCGGTGGGCGCCAATGAGGCCTGATAACTGGTCCATAGGTCTTGCTTCCTCCAAATATGATGCCGTCTTTTATTGTAACGGGGCCGCAGGCGCTTATTGTAAAGAGACGGCGCGCTCCCGTTCCGGCCTCTGCCGGACGTGATACAACAGATTTGAAAGGAGCGTTTTGAGAAAGCTCTTCGGAACTGACGGAATTCGCGGCGTCGCGGGCGAGTATCCGCTCGATAAAAACACGATTTTTGCGATCGGGCGCGCGCTGGGCGATCACCTTCCTTCCGGGCCCAGGCGCGTGGTGATCGGCCAGGACACACGCGAATCGAGTCGCTGGATTGCCGACACGCTCGCCGCCGGATTGGAATTATCCGGAGTTGTGGTGGAGAGTGCAGGGGTGATTACCACGCCAGGCGTGGCTTACATTGCACACACCCAGGGTTTTTCCGCGGGCGTGGTGGTCTCGGCTTCGCACAATCCGTGGCGCGACAATGGCATCAAGCTCTTCGGTCCCGACGGTTACAAGCTGCCCGACCGGACGGAACTGGAAATCGAAGGCGAGATCTTTGCCCTGCTGAAAAACCCGGCAGAAGCAGCGCCAGGACAGCCACGAACCTCATCTCTTCCCGGAGAAGCGCGTCTGCGCGCCGCTTATATTAATTGGCTCGCTAAGCCTATTGCCGGCGCGGAAAAAATTCGCGCAGTCATTGATTGCGCCAACGGCGCTGCCAGCGCTATCGCTCCCGAAGTTCTGCGCCGCTGCGGACTGCGGCTTGAGGTCACGCACGACCGCCCTGACGGCCGCAACATTAATGAGCATTGCGGCGCGCTGCATCCGGAAATCGTGGCGCGCGAGGTAGTAGTGCGCGGCGCCGATCTGGGCATCTGCTTTGACGGCGATGCCGACCGCGCTCTGTTTGCCGATGCCTCCGGCAATGTGGTGAACGGAGACGCCGTGTTGCTGTTGCTGGCCCGGCAACTCAAGCAACGCGACGAACTGGCCCGGGACACCGTCGTTGCCACCACGATGTCGAATATGGGATTGGAAGTCGCTTTGGGGGAATCCGGCATCAAGATGCTGCGCGCTGCCGTAGGCGATAAATATGTGCTGGAAGAAATGCAAAAGTCCGGCGCGGTGCTGGGCGGGGAACAATCCGGGCACATTATTCTTTCTCGTGAAGCCACCACCGGCGACGGACTGCTTACGGCAATCCATGTGCTTGAGTCCCTGTGCCGCAGCGGCAAGCCGCTGGCCGAATTGGTGCAGGACCTTGAAGTCTTCCCGCAAACGATCCGCAACGTCCGCGTGCGCGAGAAGAAGCCGTTGGAGCAACTGCCGGAGGTCCTTACGGCAGTTCGCCAGGCGGAACATGAACTGCACGGGAACGGCCGGGTCAACGTACGCTACTCCGGGACGGAATCGCTGGCCCGCGTCATGGTGGAAGCGCCGTCAGAAGCCACAGTCCAGCGACTCGCCTCAAGCATTGCGCAGGCTATTGAAGATGCCATCGGGACAGGCGCGCCAGCCGGACATTGAGCTTTGATCTGTGATCTGTGGCCGAGTTTCCAGTGAAGATGAAGATCAAGCCGCGATTGCTGTTCATTCCGTTTCTTGCCGCGGCCGCTGCTTATTTTCTTATTTCCATCTTTCAGCAGGAGCTCTCGGTTGAGAGCAGCGTGCTTCGAGCGCTTGTCTCGGTGGTTGCATACATTTGTATTGTCATTCTTCTGCTCGTCCCGCTGCTCACGCTGGGTTGGTTCATCTTCACTGTTTGGGGACGAGCTTATTACCGGGCGTGGCACATCAAGCGGATTCGCAACACAAGGCTGATGCAGCGCGCCATCGCTCAAGGCAGGCAAGAAGAATAAGAAAGCTCTAAGTTTCTCTACGGCTTCCTGTCAGCCGAACGCCCCATTGCTTCCAGTCACCGTAGTCCTCGCAGACCTAACATTGCGGATAGACGCGGAGTCGCTTTCCGCACAGAAAAGACGCTGCGAAAGAGCGACGTTCGCGATTGGTAATGTTATCAGCGTAACGTTACCTGCTTAGTGGTAGAAACCCTCGCATCTAAGGTCTTTGAGTGATTTAAGGGAAGGCCCGCGACTAGAAGAATCAACAACCATTATGAACGCCGTGATGAACAAGTTCGTTGAAGCGCACGACCGCTACATGGAGCTGGACAAAGTCCGCACCCAGTGCACCAACCCGGCCCAGCGGGAATCCATCCACATTGCCATTTTGACGGCGTATCTTGAAGTGCAGTACCGCGCCAAGCAGATTGCCGGACTGCAATTTGCCGATGGCATGGACTTCGCCGAAGTCAACTAACACCTCGGTTCCAGACAGCCCTTTCCCAACAATCAGCGTCTAATTGCTTACGCCATTTCCTGTCCGGAGGCGCAGGCCGGACCGGTCGTCTAAAAAATCATATTTTCAGCGGAGCGGTTATGCCCCTGGCCCGCATTCTTACTCTTCATCCTGAGCACGCCGGCAAACTCGTACACCAACTTGAAATCCATGGCTACAAAGTGGAGTTTGGCTATCCCGAAGCGGACGCTTCAGCCAACGCCGATTTGCTGGTGAGCTTCGATCTCTCTCCCCACGATGCTGCGCTCGCACGCGCTCTTGAACTGGCGGAACAACTGCATTGTGACATTGCAGTGGA
>DATEGH010000290.1:0-4064 GCA_035280185.1 Terriglobales bacterium | reverse complement strand
TGCCGCGCTCCAGAACCCGCAACCACGTTTCCTGGAACAAGTCTTCAGCAGTTTCGCGGCTACCAGTGAGATAGATCAGGAAACGCAGCAGGCGATGCTGGTACTGCTCGATCAAACGGTCGAGCAAGTCGGCATCGTGGCGGCGGAGGCCGCGAGCGATCTCGGCATTCTCTTGCTCCATCCCGGTCACGAAATAACAAGCCGTCGCGTTCATCCTACTCACGGATACGGGCGGGCCGGGCAAAAAGACGCAAATTCTGCGTTGCTCTCGCCAGCTTCTTTGTTGCTTTTATTTCACTAGCTTAACGCCAAGTCGCTTCTCTAGAGCACAGCGGAACAAGGAACGCTGTGTGGATTAGCTATTTTTGGATTGCTCGGCGTCCGGGAGAGGCTCGCAGGCCAGTTCGCGACATACCCCAGGTAAACGGCAAGCGAGTGATTGCAGAAATCGTCCTGATTTCAAAGTCCGGCTCCTCCTCCGCGCCTCTTGGTTCCTGGGTGGCGAACTCGCCGTGGCGGATTCGGACGGTATGCATGCCCAGTTCTTTGCCGGCGCGGATCTCGCGCATGGGGCGGTCGCCGACAATCAACATCTCGCAGGCAGGCAGTTGCAAATCTTCTTGTATCTTCTTGAAGGCCGCTTCCTTGGTGAGGAGCTGGTCGCGATCGGCATAATAGATGTGGTCAATGGCCGTATGATTCTCCAGTCCCAGCGCTTTCACTTTGGCGCGCTGAATCTCCGGCTCTCCAAAGCTGACGATATACACGCGCACGCCGCGTGAGTGCAGGAAGCGGAGCAGCGGCAAGGTCCCGCGAAATAGTTTCAGTTCACTGACGGGGCAGTTGAAGAAGGCATCGCGGGCGGCGAGGCAAATGTGATCGCAGTCGCCTCCGCCGAACTCACTCCAGACCGCAGGATCAATATGGCGCAGCATCGGATCCTGGCGGAACGCCCGCAGACGCGCACGATATACTGCTTCGACCGTGCCCTTCAAACCGGAGCGGACCATGGCTTCCGCGGCATGACGGTGCGCCGGCCGCACCCGCTGGCCCAGGGAGTCAAAAAGGGTGTCGTCCAGATCAAAGATGACGCAGCGTATGCGATGTTTGGGGTTGGCCTTCTTGCTTTTCAGCCGCCGCATGGAAGTGGGTGTGCTAGCCAGATTGGTTCGGAAGGTTCCATCATATCCTCTTCTTTGTGCGGGCGAGTTCACCCGCACTCCTCTTCCCTGTGGTACAAAAGCAGCTTTTTTGAAAAAATAGACATCTAAGCCGATATCCCAGCAGCTCTGGAGTCTTTCATGGATACTGCACGACGGCCCCTACGGCGTGCGTATGTTTGTCTTGCGCTCTTCTTTCTGGCAGCTCTGCCCGCGCTCGCCCAAAAGCCCCGCATCCAGGCCGATGACTACAAAATCGACGCCGAGATCCTGCCCAAAAGCCACCGGCTTACGGCGCGCGCCCGCGTCAAGTTCACCGCTTTAGACGACCTGAACTTCGCCAGTTTTGAGCTGCACAATGCGCTCCACCCCACCAAGGTGCTCGACGCCAACGGCAAGCCTCTGACGGCCGAACGGGTAAGCCAGGACAACGCTGTCCGCGTCACCTTCCCGACTGCGCTCCCCAAAGGCACGACCACGACTCTGACTTTCGAATATGAAGGCGCGCTGGCCAACGCCGACGACAGCCCGGTGGAAGGACTGAAGCTGGCCTACATCGGTGACGACGTTACCTATCTGCTCTATCCCGGCCGATGGTTTCCCGTGCTGAACTACGGGATTGACCGCTTTACTTCGGAAATCAACATCACCGCCCCCGCCGGAACAGTGATCATCGGCAGCGGCAGTACCAGGCCGGAAAAAGCTGCGCCGGCAGGAAAAGTGGTTGCGTCGTTCCGCTGGGAAAGGCCCAGCTTTCCCGGCACCATCATTGCCGGACCGTTCACTGACACGGTTTTTGGCGGCGGCAACATGCACGTCTATTTCAGCGCAGCCAAGAAAAACTTTGCTCCCGCATACGCCGATACCGCCGCCAAAGAATTGGAATTCTTCAGCACCATTTACGGACCTGCTCCCTCGCCGATGTTCAAAGTGGTCGAACTCCCTGACGATACCGTCCCGACCGCCTGGGCGCCGGAAATCGCGGCGATGGCTACCCGCGATATCAGCGAGAAGACGAATTATCGTTTGCTCTCGGATGCCATCGCCCACCAGTGGTTTGGCGGGATCATCAGCCCGGCAACCAAAGAGGACTGGTGGATCACGGATGGCGGCGCGCGCGCATCCGAAATGCGTTATGTCCAAAGCGCTGCGGGAGCGACGGCATTTGAAGACGCCACACGCGACATGGCCGTGGGAGCTCTCGCCTATGACACCACTCCCCTGGCCAGCGTCGGCAAGCTTGATACCTTCTCGCCGCAGTTCCAGGCTCTGGTCACCGACAAAGGTGGAATGATCTTCCACATGCTGCGCTGGGTCATCGGCGATGCCGCTTTCGATAAGACGATAAAGGAATTCATGACCCAGTTCGCGTTCAAACCGGTCACGGTTTCCGACCTTCAGAATATCGCGCAAAAAAACACTCAGGAAAACCTTCAAGCCTTTTTTAGTCAATGGGTGGATGGAACCGGCGCACCGGAATTCAAGATGAAGTACACGGTGTACCGCATCAAGAAAGGCTTCCGCGTGGTCGGCGAGGTTACGCAGGACCTCGATCTCTTCCGCATGCCGGTGGAATTGAAAGTGGATACCGATGGCCAGACGGAGATGAAGCGCATTGATGTGGTGGGAACCGAGTCGCCGTTCTCAGTCGAGACTTTCGGCAAGCCGCGCAAACTGAATCTCGATCCCAACAACTGGGTGCTGAAGAACTCACCCGACCTGAAAGTGCGCGTCGCCATCCGCCGTGGCCAGGAGTTGACGGCGCAAGGCAATCTTGCGGAAGCGCTTAGCGAGTACAACAAAGCGCTGGCCGTGAATCGCAACAGCTCGCTCGCGCATTACCGAATTGCGGATGTCTTCTACCTTCAGCGCAACTATCAATCAGCCGCCAACGAGTACCGCGAATCCATCAATGGCGACCAGGAGCCGCGCTGGACTGAGGTCTGGAGCCATCTGCAACTGGGCAAGATCTTTGACCTCACCGGCCAGCGCCAGCGCGCCGTGAACGAATACCGCCAGGCCATCCAGACCGGCGACAACACGCAAGGCGCCCTGGATGAAGCGCGGCATTACCTTGAACAGCCGTTCCAGCGGGAAAAGAAAGCCAACGGACTCTAGGGCATTTGGTAATTGGGTAATTTGATAATTGAGTAATTTCTGGCGGGTAGTTCAACGGCTTTCAAAATACCTGCCTACTGCAACGTTTTCAGATAGCTCACAATTTGCCAGCGCTGCTGTTCCGGTAGTTTCGACCATGAGGGCATTCCGTTCCGCATGCTGCCGTTGGTCAGCAACCAGTAGAGTTCGCCCGGAGTCGCTGCACGGACGCGATCGCTGCGCAGCGGCGGATGCTTCTCGCGGCCCGAAGCATCGCTGCCGTGGCATTGCGCGCAGTTCTGATGAAACAGCTTCTCTCCTCCGCTGATTGCCTTGGAATTACCGGCAAAGGGGTTGGGACGCGCGCGATCCCGATCCGGCACACGATGCATCCACGTGCCATCGCCCATTGCGGCAAACAGCAGGGTCGCCGACAGAGCAAACCAGATCGCCAGCATCGGCATTCGTCCCCGGGTCATTGCTTCCTCCGCAACCGTGACGCGATCTGGTCAATCTCATACGACACGCCGAAACGCAGCAGCAAACCGTGGCTGTTGTGATTGAGACCCATTGCAGGCGATAGCGTGAACGTCGGTCCGCTGGGAAGATGAAACGCCGACGTCGGCGCGAGATAGTGCGAGGTGTGGGAAAAGCCAAAGCTGTAGCGGTCGCCCAATCCGCCGTAGAGTTCGGCGCCGAGCGAAAAGTTCTCGCGGCAGAAGCGGCAATTACTTCCGCTGGCGATAAGGGAGAGCGGCCGGCTTGCCGCCAATGCGTAGCCGAACTCCCACGGCTCGCCAGCCAGGT
>DATEGH010000289.1:0-30803 GCA_035280185.1 Terriglobales bacterium | reverse complement strand
GCATGATCGGGATTGCCGCCTGCATGCATTCCATCACGCCGAAATAGTTCGTATCGAACATGGTCCGAAGCTGGTTGAGGTCCATCTTCTCAATGGAGTCATTCAGCCCGAAGCCGGCGTTGTTGACCCAGATATCGATTTGCGAAAACTGTCGCAGCGCGGCCTGCGCCAGCGCCTGCACCTGGTCACGGCGGCTCACGTCGCAAGCCAGAGTCAACACCTGATCGGAAGTTGCGCCGATGCGTTGGGTGGCAGCCTCAACTCGCCCCACATCGCGCGCGCACAGCACCAGCTTCGCTCCTTCGGCCAAAAACAGCTTTGCAATGGCCTCGCCGATTCCCATGGAACCGCCGGTAATCACAGCTACTTTGCCCTGAAGCTTCATGGCCCTTGTTTGTAGTGCGCCGGCGGCGTTTCGTCAAGCACGCTGCTATAAAATTTCCTTGTGGCTCTGCTTGCGCTATTTCCGCTGGAGTTGGTGCTTTTCCCGGGAGCGCCGCTGCCACTTCATATCTTTGAGCCGCGCTACAAGGAACTCATCGCCGAGTGCATGGAAGGGAAAAAGAGCTTTGGCATGGTGCGCGCCAAGGAGAACGCTGTAGCCGAAGTTGGCTGCACGGCGGTCATCCTGAATGTCAATCGGCGATACGACGACGGCCGCCTGGATATTTCCGCCGAAGGCAAGCAGCGCTTTTCCATTCTGGAACTCAATCACGATCGTGCTTTTCTTCAGGCTGAAGTCACATGGTTCGACGATGAGGAATCGCCCGCCGTAGCCGGCGCTGACGCGGCCAACGCAATCGAACTTCACCAGCAACTCTTTCGCGTGCTGGGGCAGGAGGCGGAGGTTGAGGAGAACGTATCCTCCCTCTCCTTTCATTTGGCCAATGCCCTTCCCGTTGATCTGGATTTCAAGCAGGCTCTGCTGGAAATGAAGTCTGAAGCCGAACGCTTAGAGACGCTGGTTGAATACTATCGTGCAACGATTCCTCAACTGGAAAAGACCATGCGAGCGCGGGAAAAAGCAGGCGGGAACGGCCATGTCCGCTGAAATCGGCGCGCGAGCCGCTGAAAGGGCGGGCGTATAATTGCGAGCAGAGGCCCTTCATGACTCTTCCACGTACCCTGAGCGAGCTTCGGAAAAGTCTTTTTTCCGAGCAGAGACTCCGTACGCGCAAGACTAAAGACGAACTCCGCGAAAACCTGATCACCAAACTGCGTTCCGGCGAAACCATTTTTCCCGGCATCATAGGCTACGAAGATACCGTCGTACCGCAACTGGTGAATGCCATCCTCTCCCGGCACAACTTCATTCTGCTGGGACTGCGCGGCCAGGCCAAGAGCCGCATTCTGCGCGCGCTCACGGCATTGCTGGATCCGCACACGCCGTACATTGCCGGCTGCGAGATTCACGACAACCCTTACGATCCCATCTGCAAACGCTGCCGGACGTTGGCGGCCGAGCAGGGCGACAACACTCCCATCGCCTGGCTCACTCCCGACGAACGCTACGTGGAGAAGCTGGCGACGCCGGATGTGACCATCGCCGATCTCATCGGCGACATTGATCCCATCAAGGCGGCGCGCGGAGGGCATGATCTTTCCAGCGAGCTCACAGTCCATTACGGGCTGCTGCCTCGCGCCAATCGCGGGATCTTCGCCATCAACGAGTTGCCCGACCTCGCGGGAAAAATCCAGGTGGGGTTGTTCAACATCATGCAGGAAGGCGATGTGCAGATCAAAGGCTACCCGCTGCGCCTCCCGCTCGATGTGGCTCTGGTTTTCAGCGCGAATCCTGATGACTACACGGCGCGCGGCAAGATCGTAACGCCGCTCAAAGACCGTATTGGATCTGAGGTCCGCACTCACTATCCGAGTTCACTGGAAGAAGGTATCAGTATCACCGAACAGGAAGCGTGGTCCCGCCGCGACGGCCTGGAGCTGCATGTTCCCAAGTACGTGCGCGAGGTCATCGAGCGCGTCGCATTCCTGGCCCGTGAAGACAAAAAGATTGATAAGCGTTCTGGAGTGAGCCAGCGATTGCCGATCAGCGTGCTGGAAAACGTCGTCTCCAACGCCGAGCGTCGCGCGTTGCGCAACGGCGAGAAAACCATTGTTCCGCGCATTGGCGACATTTACGCGGCGCTGCCTTCCATTACCGGCAAGCTGGAACTCGAATACGAAGGCGAAATGCGTGGAGCAGATACTGTGGCTCGCGAACTCATCCGGACAGCAGTCGCCAAAACTTACGACATCTATTTCAAAGACCTGAACATGCAGCAGGTCGTGCAATGGTTCGAGTTGGGCGGCGAAATCAAGCTGGCAGATAGCGCTGGTTCGCAGGAGATTCTCGAGGGCTTGAAGAACATCCAGGGGCTGACTGAAAAGCTGGCCCCGGTCGGCATCAAGCAGAAAGAGCGTCCCGAGGTTCTGGTTTCTGCTGCCGAATTTGTGCTTGAAGGCTTGCACGCCCATCGCAGAATCGGGCGCACGGAAGAGCGTGTGTTCCAGGCGGAAAAGCAGCCGAAACGGGCGGAGCGCTCGTATGAACGCGGCGAAGATGAACCGCCGCAGCCGCTGCGAAGCCGCAGACCGTACAATTGATTTGAGTAGTTAGTATTTAGTAATTAGTATTTGGCTAAATACTAAGAGCTAAATACCAAGTACCGGCGCAGCCCATGAAATACACCAGATACTCCCGCTACGTCGCCGACCTCAGCGATGAGATGAGCATGGAAGACCTGCTCTCTGCGCTTTCAGACTATCTTCTGGAATCCGGTTTTCAGAGCCAGTACATGTATTTCCAGCAGATGGATGAGCACTCGCTCGAAAGCTTGCGGCAGGCCATTCAGCAGGCGCTCGAAATGGGAGATTTTCTCGATGAGCAGATGCGCGAGCGTCTCGAGCAAATGCAGATGGAGGGGTCGCTGGAGGAACTGGTTGAGCGGTTGATCGAGCGCATGCAGCAGGAGGACTTCATCTCCGTGGACCAACCGCCCGACCCGTCGCGTCCTTCCACCACACCCGGACAGATGGGTGATTCGCAAACGCAGGCGAGATTTGAGATCACCGACAAGAGTCTGGACTTCCTCGGCTTCAAGACATTGCGCGACCTGCTTGGCTCGCTCGGCCGCTCCAGCTTCGGCCGGCATGACACACGCGATCTGGCCACCGGCATCGAGGCCAGCGGCGCTTCCAAACCCTATGAGTTCGGCGACACCATCAATCTGGACATCACCGAGACGCTCTCGTCCGCCATCCAGCGCGAAGGGCTCTCTCTCCCTCTGAACATCGAGTACTCCGATTTGCGCGTGCACCAGTGCGAGTATCAATCCTCGTGTGCGACGGTCGTGATGCTCGACTGTTCCCACAGCATGATTCTTTATGGGGAGGACCGCTTCACTCCGGCCAAGAAAGTCGCCATGGCGTTGCGCCACCTGATCCGCACGCAATATCCGGGCGATTCGCTCTCGCTTGTGCTGTTCCATGACTCGGCGGAAGAGATGCCGGTTTCTCAATTGGCGAGAGTAAAAGTAGGCCCCTACTACACCAACACTCGCGAAGGGCTCCGGCTGGCGCAGCGCATCCTGCAGCGGCAGAAGAAAGACATGAAGCAGATCGTCATGATTACTGACGGCAAGCCGTCCGCCCTCACTCTTGAAGACGGCCGCATCTATAAGAACGCGTTTGGGCTTGATCCCCTGGTGGTGAGCCAGACTCTGGAAGAGGTCTCTCGTTGCAAGCGCGCCGGCATCATGATCAATACCTTTATGCTCGCGTCAGATTACGGCCTGGTGCAGTTCGTCCAAAAAGTCACGGAGATGTGCCGCGGTAAGGCTTACTTCACCACGCCGCAGACTCTCGGCCAGTATCTGCTCATGGATTACATGTCGCGAAAAATGAAGACAGTCCACTGAGCGACTCAGTGGCTTTTGGTAGTTTCCACGATCTCTTTCGCCACATCCGTTACCAGGGGCTTACGGAACTTCCGGATTTTGTGCGGCACCAGCACGCGAACGCGGCGTGCAGGAATGGTTGCAGCTTGGATGCGCTCGAAACGCCCGCCGCGCACTTCTACGTTGAAGCGAAACCAGTCTGTGCGGTAGAGCCGTCCGGCGGCGTAGAAGCTGGCCGAAGCCGCGATTGGACCATGAAATTCCGGTCCGGTTACGCGCAGCAACTGCTCGCCGACTTGGCCGCTCCAGGCAGTGCCACCAACCAGAGGATCGTTGAGATAGCGCTTCTCGAAGCCCATGGTACTGCTTACGTTGCGAAGCTGCAGCAATTGCAGCAGCACGGAGGTCTTCGCCAGATTAGTAATGATGATCCTGGACTCGGTTGCTGAAGCTTTTTCCAGTCGGAGGTGCAGTTCCGGCGCCCATTCGCGCTCGAACTGTTCGTGAGCGAGTTCGGCGGTCCGGTCGGCCGCATGGGCGTACCGCAAAGTCGCACGGGCCAGCACGATGCTCAGAAACGTCGTAACTATGGTGGCCAGCACCGGAATGAAATTCACCAGCGCTGATAATTGAATGCTGTGGCCGTGAATGGTCACCATTAGAGCTGCGCCCTCGCCTGGAACGTGGTCTCAAGCAGAGTACAGCGAACTGTTTCCCAGTCAGAGATGCGCAACGGCTAGGGCCTTTGGTAACTTCAGCCTTGCTGCTTGACCGCGGCTTCGGCAGCCTGGAATCCCACTTTCGAGTGGGTACCGTCGCAAAACGGCTTGTTCACCGATCCGCCACAGCGGCAGAGGGCAATCGCCTGCTTGCCCGTAAGATCGTACTTGTTGCCTTCGGCATCAGTTAGATTAAGTTCGTTCAGATCACCGCTTACAATATACGGGCCGTTCCTTTTTGCCATGACATGGATTGTCATTTTGTTCCTCCCGGAATATTGAGGGTTACCGAATACTCTAAATGCTGATCGAAGGAAGGCGAAAGCAGCGACAGAGCTTCTCCAGCGAGGTATTTCGCTCGTACACTACCTCTGAAGCTTTTTGATTGCTCCAATGTGCACCACGCGTCCGGCCTGAATGGCGTGCAGGGCCTGAATGCAATCTGAAAAATATGGCTTGAGATGGCTGAGACGATTCGATTGCGCACGAATCACTATGAGGGCAATTTGACGCCCCGCCAGGTTCTGCTGATATTGGAGGTTCGTGTCTAGCGTAATGAACACTTGAAAGCTGCCCTCTGCAAGTTCGAGTAATTCACCATTTCGTTTGCCCGCCCAGCCCGCTTCCTGTACAGAGAGACACTCGTATCCTTCAGCAACGAGAAAATTTTTTAAAGCGCTTGGAGCACACTCGTCAATCAGCAGTCTCATTTGAGCTGCGATTCCAGCATTGCACGAGCTTCTTCGAGGGCCTCGATTGCGAGCTGGCGGCTTACAGTTGGATACTGTTCAAGAAATTGGTCCAGCGTTTCTCCGCCTTCCAGATAATCTGTCAATGCCTTAAACGGCACCCGCGTTCCTCGGAAGACTAGCTCCCCACCGAGGATGTTGTTGTCTTTCATAATCGCTTTGCCCATCGATAAACCTTCAAACCTGCTCGGTTCGTTTTCCCGTATATTACACCAGCGGAAACAAACGAAGATCAAGGTGAGAGATTTGCGTCTCCTCAAGAACCGGGCCGGATACCAACACTTCGGCAGTGGGAGTTTTCCCTATACCATAAAATTTAGATTACGTTTCAGATTAGTCAGCGGTCTTTGTCTAGGCCTCCGCGACCATTAAGGTAAGCAGTTTTTGAGTAGAGCGACAAACCGGATCATCGGCTTGCGGTCCTCACCTTTTCTTGAAAGCCACGTTCACCAGCAGCTTGTCGCCTTCGATTTCCACCACGTTGCAGAAGGTGCGTTCTCCGCGCCTGGCAAAATCGAGTCCCACGCGGCTATTGCCGATGCGCAGGTTGCGAATGCTCAAATTGTCGAGAAATTCCGGGAGAGTGGGATTCACAATGTTTAATTCTTTGCGATGCGCACTGGGGCGGATGCCCAGAACGGATCCCAGGAGAAGGAAGACGGCTCCTGACGCCCAGGCTTGCGGAGAGCAGGAGACGGGGTATTGCACAGGCTTATCGTGCTCGCGACGTTCGATGCCGCAGAATAGCTCGGGAAGGCGGTAATCCCGGAAATTGAGCGCCCCCTGGAACAGAGCGTTGAACAGCCGGTTTGCCGGCTCGCGAAACTCATACAGCGCCATCCCGTGAGCCACAATAGAGTTGTCGTGTGGCCACACCGATCCGCGGTGGTAGCTCAGCGGGTTGAACACGCGCTCTTCCTGCGACATGGTGCGCCAGCCCCAACCGGTAAACATATCGGGACGCATGAATTTCTCGGTGACGCAGCGAGCCCGGTCCTGTGGCAGCATACGGGTGAAGAGGAGATGCCCGGGATTGGAAGAGACCACCTGGCACTGCCGTTTGTCACGATCCAACGCCAACGCGTAAAAGCTGCGCGCGGGCATCCAGAACGCCTTTTCAAACCGCTTTACCATATCGGCGGCGTCTCTCTTGAGCTTGTCGGCCGTGCGGACGTCGCCGAACGAGCGCATCAGCGAAGCCAGCCGGTACTTGGCCTCATAAACGTAACCTTGGACTTCACATAGCGCGATCGGCGGCTTGGCTACCTCGCCGTCGCGATGCATGATGGCATCCCACGAGTCCTTCCATCCCTGGTTTACCAATCCTCGCGAAGAACGCCGGGAGTATTCGACGAATCCATCGCCATCCAGATCGCCGTAGCGGTCAATCCACTCGAGAGCGCGATAGGCGTGAGGCAACATGTCCTTCACGAGTTGCTCGTCTGCCGTCCAGTTGAAGGTTTCGCTGAGCAGAATCAACCAAAGGGGGGTCGCATCAATCGAGCCGTAATATGGGCCGAAGGGCATCTCGCCCGCCCGCGTCATTTCGCCTTCGCGGAATTCGTGCAGAATCTTGCCGGGCTCTTCATCCCGCCAGTCATTCACTTCCTGCCCCTGGTATCGCGCCAGCACACGCAGAGTCTCGGAAGCAAGCTGGGGATTTAACAGCAAAGACTGGTACGCCGCGATGATCGAATCGCGGCCGAACATGGTCGCAAACCAGGGAATTCCGGCCGCGATCACGTGCTCTTTGCCTTCCGGAATTCTCAGGGCGTGAAAGTCGCCCTTCGATGTTCCTACCATCTGCTCAAAAATTCGATTGGTGGAATTGAAGTGCGTGGATTGCGATTCCCACTGAGCGAATGCTTCCCGCCGGCTTCGCAGATGCTGGATAAAGTCCGGCTTCCCCGCCCGAGAGCGTTTTCCCTCCACTTGCGGCACAACTGTGGTCTGGATTTGAAAGCGGCGGAACGGCGGCAGCTTGAGGCGCCAGCGCGCTGTGGTTCCATGGATTCGCTCCGGCTCAGGCGAGAGATGGATGATGGTGTCGCGGGTCACGCGGTCGCGCCCGCAATAGTGGAAAATGATCGAATCGCGATTCACCAGTGGCTGGTAGTAATGCCCGAGTTCCTGGCGCGCTACGCCGCGCACCTGGAACACATCCATGAAATCGGCCTCATAATCCAGCTCAATGACGATCTCTAGTTCTTGAAAATTGAAATTCTCAAAACTGAGATAGTCATAGAGAATGTCTGAGCTCAGGAGCTGCTCGCGCCGGATGTGGACCGTGTTCTCGGGAATCTCGTAACTGTCGCGCAGCGTGCTCTGGCCGGTTGTCAATTCGATCTGTGAAGCGAAGGTCTGCTCGGTGCTGGAGGAGAGCACGACGGTTCGGTATCCATCCACGCGAAGCTCCAGCCGGCTGAGAAAGCGCGTGTCGTCGTGGAAGAAACCCGCATCAGGCGCCCCCGGAGGCATGATATCGCCGGCCAGAGTTGTAGAGAGGAAAGTCTTCCCGTCAATCAGCGTGAGATTATTGACCTTGCGCGGCTCTGCATTCTGGTAGGCAATCCTCGGCTCAGGATACGGCGCAGGAATCTCCACCAAATCCTGAGCAGGAATTATCAGCTTTGCGCTCATTGCTGCTTTACCCTCTTACTCGCAACAGAGGCTTTTAACATCATGCCACGATCGGTTCCGCTTCGGTGTGGTAGGTCTCTCCAAGAATGTCAGAATAAAATTCAATATAGTCGTTGACCATGCGCTCACGGGAGAAGAGCGTCTCCGCATATTGCCGGACAATTTCAGGA
This sequence comes from Terriglobales bacterium, assembly GCA_035280185.1. Lineage (GTDB taxonomy): Bacteria > Acidobacteriota > Terriglobia > Terriglobales > Acidobacteriaceae > Angelobacter. The sequence goes on along the minus strand of DATEGH010000289.1, from coordinate 22,629 downwards.
ACAAGCTCCAGGTGTTGCGCACACCCAGCAAGCTCGCTCACGCTATGCCTGATGTGACCGCTGACACCTTCTCGAACAATTTCTTCCACCGAACCGCCGCTGAGTGCCAGCACTGGGGTGCCACACGCCATCGCCTCAATCATGACTAGACCAAAGGGCTCATCCCACTGGATGGGAAAGAGCATCGCCATGGCGTTGCCAAGAAGCTCGTTCTTTTCGTCGAGCCCCACCTCTCCCACGTATTCGATGAAGCGGCCATCCACCTGCGGCTTGACGCTGTTCTCCCAGTAATCCCGGTACAGCGGCTGTATCTCGCCAGCAATTTTCAAAGGAACATTTGCCCGCTTTGCGACCTCGATTGCCAGATGGGGGCCTTTTACGGGAGCAACTCGTCCCAGAAAGCAGAGATAAGGCTCCTTCTCCTTGTTGAACCGGTACTTGGACATCTCAATTCCGTGATGAATCGTGCGCGAACGAGGGACGGGGAGTCTTTGCCGCTGAAACTCACTGATGGTCACAAAGGAGACGCGCGGAAACAGCTCATAAAACTTGGACAGAACTGGCTCGTAGGCATGATGAACAGTGTAAACAAGCGGCAGATCCCCTGAGAACCTGGACAATGTCAGCCCCGGCGCATTGTTCATGTGGATGATATCGGAGTTGCCGATCGCGTCCTGAACCGCCCAGGCGGCATGGTTCAGCGCCTTGAGATTTGCTTCCACCTCACCGCTCAGCGGCCATTCCTCCTTCTCATACAGCCACTTCGTCGGGACCGGAAGCTGGGATGCTCCATTTGTGTACAGGATCAGTTCTACTCCTCTCTCCTGCAACCCTGAGGCGAGTTCCGCAAGGAATAGTTCTGTTCCGCCGTATCTCTTTGGCGGAACAGAGATGAAAGGAGGAGCAATGAGCGCAATTCTCATGGGAGAGCAAGAGGATAACTCTTTTAAAGATGCCAAACGCATGTCCACCGTTGGCATAGCGCGAGGTGTTAAGGGAAATGCGGCAATTTTTGGCGCGTCAGACAGGCTTTAGATGCGATTGCAGCGCAATTTCCACAGCTTGCTCGAATTCCATGGCCCTTGCGGTGCTGGTGTGCACAGCGAGCACTCGCTCCCGCGCTGCGGAACCAATCCGTCGCAACTCTCGATCATCATAATCGCGGATGTAGCGAACCACATCATCGGGTCCGGTTGGAAGAAGAATTTCTTCACCGGGTGAAAAGAACGTGTCCAGCCCTGGCCAGTTATCCGAGACGATTGCGGCGCCGCACGCCGCTGCTTCAAAGAGCCGGACTGAAGGTGAGTACCCGGCCAGAACCATGTCACGCCTGGTCACGTTCAGCGTCGTGCGCGAGGAGCAGTAAAACTCAGCGTGACGGGACGGATTCAGGTGGGTGATGCGTGCGACATTATCGGGCCATTCGCTGTTCTCAGGATATTGCGGGCCGGCAACGATGAACCGCGCTTCCGGGCTTCTTCTGGCAGGTATGCAAAGCAGTTCTTCGATTTTCGCCTGGCGATCGGGAGCATACGTTCCCATATAGCCCACATCGCACCGAAGGTCCGCGCTCGGGGCAAGCTGATTGTGGTTTTGCGGGTCAACCGAGCAGTAGAGCGGAACGGCAAAAGGCACGCCGAACCTTTCCTCCAACTCTCGCAGCATGGGACCACCGGTGAAGCTGAAGTAAATGTCCAACTCAGGCAGATGGCTCGGAAGAAGGTAGTCCGTTCTTCCCGACTGGCGCAGGTGTCCGACCGTAATGGGTGTATCAATATCGTAGAAAGCCTTTACTTCCACAGCAGAGCTGAGCACTTCATCGAGGGCCGCAAGGCCATCAGGAAAGAACGAGCCGACAATGGCGATATCAGAATCCGCGAGTTCGGCCCGAACGTTCGGCAGAATTTCCTCCCAGTCGTCAAAAATTCGCAGTTCGCAGTACGAGGGCTGCGGGAGATCACGATTGTGCTCGTACCACTCCACGTTATGCTCAAAGAACACGACCCGGTGCCCGCGCCGGTGGAGCGCGTTGCACAAGGCACGAAACGTAGTCGCGTGCCCGTTTCCCCAGGAAGACGTGATAGAGAGGCCGAAAATGGTGATCTTCATGCGTGTTTATGCCGCAAGCGGTTCCGCAACACTTCGGTTGGCAATGGAATCGAACTGCCGGGCACGCAGTCCATACGTATGCCGGTGGAGCGCACGACGCCTCATGTTCTCGCCGATGTAGTGCGCGTCATCAGTCGAGATTACGCGCAGGTAGTGCACAATGTCCTCAGCATTCTCAGCAACCAGGATCTCCCGGCCGGGTTCGAAGAAATATTCGATTCCTTCCCAGGCGTCGGTGATCAGGCAAGCCCCCGCGCCCGCTGCTTCAAACACGCGAGTGGGTGGAGAGAACCCAACACCTGCCATCGAATCGCGGTTGATGTTCAACACCATGCGCGCAGAACAGTTCACCCGATTGTGATCGTTGGTGCCGACATGGCCAATCCACCGGACGTTGGATGGCAGCCTCTTCTCGGCCCAGCCCTCCCCGCCAAGAATGAATTTGAATTCCGGCGCCAGTTCAGCCGCTCGCAGGAAGAACTCTTCTACGCGGCGCTCCCGGTCAGGCAGCCGGTTGCCCACGAACACCAGGTCGCATTCAAACTCAGGATCACGCGGAACGGGATGATGGCTCTCAGGATCGAGCGCGTTGTAAATTGGATGGCAATTGGCTGCCCCGAGACGCTGATATTGCTCAACCACCGCGGGCCCTCCGCCGTAAGTGAAAACGTAGTCATACTCTGGAATTAACGGCCAGAAATGATCGTGCGGATTGGATTGGATTCGGGCCAGAGTGGCGGGCGCATCCACGTCCCAAAAAGCAACCGTCGTGGTGCCTGTGCGGCAATCGAGAACGCGTTCCTCCAGCAACTCATCGAAAGCGCCAACTCCGCTGTGCTTTATTACCAGATCAGAATGGCAGGCAATACGAAGCAGATCACTCAGAGCTTCAGGTGATTTGTAAACAATGGACCTGACGTAGGAGAAATCTCCCTGGTCGCGCTTCTGCTGGCGACCATAAGCGTCCGGTTCGGCAAAGACAATCTCATGGCCCAGCGCGCTGAGGTTGCGGTACATTCCGCGGTAGTACGTGGCAGCACCATTCCAGTACGACGAAGTGATGCTGGAGCCGAAGACGAAGATTTTCATGCTGCAAGCTCCTCAAAAATTGAAATCAACTGCTCTGCGCGGTGAGCGCAGGTGTGCCTCGCACGGACAGTGCGCATGCCGTGCTCGCCAAGTTGCCGGCGGGCCTTCTCATCGCGAAGCAGGTCTTGCAACTGTTCTTTCATTTGCTTGCCATCCTTTACCACTATGTAGTCCTCTCCTGGATGGAAGAGACCTTCCTCATCAGTCCAGGGAGAACATACCAAGGGAACGCCGCAGGCAAGGGCCTCAAAGACTCGGATGGTCGGAATTCCGCTGAGGCCGTTAGCATACTGTCGGCGCGGAACATGAATGCTCAAATGGCTCCTGGAATAAACCTCCGGCGCGAAAAGATTGGGCAGGTAGCCGCGATACTCGATTCCCGCATTTTGCAGTCTGATCACCGTTTCGGCGGGATAGCGTACTCCATGCGCGGCTACTTTGCATCCTTTAAGCTGCGCGGCGGCAGCAATCAGAAACTCTTCCAGTTCTGCCGTGCGTTCTTCATCGCCCCAGTTGCCAATCCAGACGACGTCGGTGTCGCGCGCCAGATTCAGGGGCCGAAACTGGCAGATGTCCGCCGCTTCGTGGAAGGTCCAGACGCGCGGAACCCCGAATCCATCGGCATAGATCCGGCGAATAGCCTCACCAAAGGCCAGCACTCCGTCCAGAAGATGAAGATGGAATTTCAAGATCTCGCCCGCCCGCGTGTAGGCGCGATGATGGCTGTCATGGAACAGAGCGGCAAAGCCGAGTTTCCTCTTGAGTTCCAAGACACTGTTGACCACGTGCGGCGCATTCCACTCGTGCAGCAGAACCAGGTCTACGCCCCTGAGTTCATCTTCAAGGAATCGTGAAAACTTCTCGCTTGCTGATTTGTAAAACCGGACATCAAGCTCCGGGTAAGCGCTCCGGAACGAGTTAACGGCTTCCACGGCGCGGTCGCCCTCATTTTGCATGAGGCTGGTCAGCGACCATGAGCCGAGTTCCTCGTAGCAGCGCACGCGATGTCCCATGCGCACCAGTTCGCCCATGAGCCCGCGCAGGAAATGAGCATTGCCATGGTTCCAGTCGGAGAGCAGCGAATGGCAGAAAAGCGCGATATTGAGCTGTCCTTTCATGCGTTCAAGGGCGCGGGAACGAGTGCGTTGTATAAATCAAGATACTGGTCCACCATGCGGACTGCACTGAAGCGGCGGCGCGCGTGATCATAAGCGAGGTTGCCGTAGCGTCTGCGCAGGCCCGGGTCATGCGCCAACAGTTCAAGTTTGTGGCGGAGGTCGCCGGCATCGTTGTTGTTGAAAAAGAGTGCAGCGCCTTCCCACAGCTCTCGAAAGGACGGAATATCACTGGCTACAATCGCGCAGCGTGAAAGCGCGGCTTCCAGCGGGGCAAGGCCAAACGGCTCGTATTGCGATGTAGCTGCGTAGATCGCGGCCCGCGACAGCAGGGCGGCGATTTGCCTCTCATCCTGCTGCGGCTCCAGATGAGTGTTCTCTCTGAGCTCTTCCATCGCGAACGGCGGGCGCCCCATTTCGGGATGACGGTCCGCCCCGACGATGTGAACCGGCAGAGGCATGCCCTCGCGAAGTAGAAGGGCAGCGTTTTTGCCACTGTCCCAGAGCCGGCCGAGCGTTACAACAAAATCTTCCTTCGTGACATGAGGATTGAAACGGCCGATGCTGCGGCCATTCGGGACCACTTGGGAGCGCGCGGGCTTTGTGTAATGGAGCTCAATCTGTTCCAGCATCCAGCGCGACGGGGCAAGCACTGCATCGGCTCGGGACAATCCGCGGGTGACGACCTCCCGATACCAGCGCAGCCAGGCCGATTCCACAGGCTTTGCATGATGTACAGCCCACCACCAGCTCACAACGTCGCTGTGTGCGACAACAATGCGCGGGACATCGCAGGGCAGCGCGCCGTAGTAATACTGGTTGAAGTGCAGCAGGTCAGGACGGGTTTCCTCTATAACAGCGCAGAGATACTCGGCAGACGATTCCATATCTGCTTCGGAATCCTGCATCCATTCCAGCTTGAAAGCAGTGGGACGGTAATCAACTCCGCGCAGTTCTTCGATCCAGGCGGTCCGCTCCGGCGGCAGAATCTCCCCAAAACTGACCAGGGTTACCCGGATGCCGCGGCGCGCAAGTCCGGTCACCAGCTCTCGTGTGTACGTCCAGACGCCGCCTAGCGTATCAGCCGTGACTAAGATGTGCATTTTCGAGTTCTTCAATCGGGACTGGCTTCTGTTCCTGAATATCGCTGTACCCCGCAGCGGCGAACGTAGTCGTGTAATAGTGATGCGCGCGTTCCCAGGCTTCATTGTCGGGTGGCGCACCGAACGTCTGCACGTATAGCGGACTTCCAGGGAACGGAAACATGGGGACGGGCTCGCTCACCCATACACCCCGGCTTCTTAGATGCTCCTGCCAGCTCTGAATCTGCCTACGATCGTCTTTCTCGGTGAGAATCAGGTTGGCTTGGACCCACGGTATCTGTTTACGGGCATAGATCAGCAATTCTGAAATGCGATCGGTGTTAATCCGGCAGTTTTTATTCAGCTCTTCCCTTCCTTCTTCAGTAATGGACTCGATGCCGCATTCCATAGAGATGCAATGGGCGCGGCCCAGCAGGTCAAGCGTTTCTTCGTTCCAGAGGTCAATGCGAGTTTGGAAGCCGATCTTCAGCGGACGCTCAGCAATGCCCTCCAGAAGCCGCCGGACATTCTTTCCCACCCCGAAGATCTCGTCGATAAAGTAGATGTACCGCACGCCGCGGGCGATCAGCCTGTCTACTTCCTGCAACACTACGGCTACATCGCGTTCCCGGAACTTGTTGCGGAACAGTGTCTTGTTGCAGAAGGTGCATGCCCAGGGGCAACCACGGGCAAACTCCAGTTCGGCGCCGATTCCCTCATCCGGGGTAAAGACGTGGTGCCGATGCCAATGCCCCTCGACGTTGTAGTCGTGGAAATCGAGTGGCGGTAGGGCCTTCATGTCGGTGACTCCAAGCCCCGGATCAAGGTGGACTCCACCTTCATTCTGAAAACAGCATCCGGTAATCCGGTCCCAGGGCATGTCGGCAAGTTGGGGGATGGTCTGGTCGGGTTCCCCACGCAAAGCTACGTCGCACCCCGCCTTCCGCAATGTAGTTTCGGGTGTTGCGGATGGATGAGGCCCAATGGCAACCTTGACCGCCCCGGTTTCAAGTCCGCGAAACCATTCCATCGGCACCCGCAATTCCGGAGGAGGGCACCGCCAGAACAGATAGGATGGCGCCGTAGGAATCACCAAAAAGTCCGGCTGAAATGCTGTGATTCGTCGCCGCGATTCTTCCATGCTGAGATTGTCTGTTTGAGCGTCTACGAGCAGCGCGTCATGACCGGCGCCACGAACCTGGTCTGCCGCGAACATCAGCTCCAGCGGCACATGCGGGTCAGGGCAACCGAAGTAGGTTGAGCCTCTGAAGCTCCAATTCGGGTTTACCAGAGCAAATTTCATGCCGCCCTCTGCTCTTCCGCGGCCAATGCCACCGGCTCAGAGATCGGCGCAAGATTGCATGTCACAAGGACCGGTTGGTTTTCATGCCAGAAGTCTTGCAGCAACTTCAGCGTGGAACGAAGCCTGAGTTCCGGTTTCCATCCTGTATCTCGCCGCAGCTTGCTGGAATCGGTGATGTAGACCAGTTGATCGCCAGGGCGCGGAGCCTCAGCCGCGTATTCGAGTCGCAAGCCGGTAAGATCTTCAATCTGATCCATGAGCTCGAGCAGAGAAACGGTGTTCTCCACTCCTCCACCCACGTTGTAGATCTGACCGGCGGTCACATGCTGGTTCTGCCGCACGGCCTCGAATGCGCGTACCAGGTCCTTAACGCACAACACATCTCGCACCTGAGACCCATCGCCGTAGATCACCACCGGCCTTCGTTGTAGGGCAGAGTAGAGGAAGTGCGCCACCCATCCCTGGTCTTCGGTGCCAAACTGGCGCGGCCCGGCGATGCAGGACATGCGGAAGACGACCGTTGGCAGCCCATAAATGCGGCTGAAATCGCGAACGTACTGATCCGCCGCTCCTTTGGAGCAGCCATAGGGAGAGTGGAAATCCAGCGGTTGTAATTCCGATACGCCCGAGTGTCCAGGATAGACGTACCGTTTCCCCTGCCGTACCGGCCGCCCCAGACCAAGATTTCCGTAGACCTTGTTGGTTGACGTGAAGAGAATGAAAGGATTGTTGCCGTACTTTCTGGCCGCATCCAGCACATTGAAAGTTCCGGCAAGATTCACTTCAAAGTCCAGGCGCGGATCAGCGACGGATGTAGTAACGGCCACCTGCGCCGCGAAATGATAGATCTCTCCGGCCCCGCGCACCGCGTCTTCCACCTTGTGGCGGTCGCGTACGTCAGCGATGCTCACTTGGAGCCGATGCGACCCGCCCGCCGTCTTCTTGAGCCACTCCAGATTGGAACGGACGCCACCGCGTGCAAGACTATCAAAGATGTGTACACGGGCCTCCGTTGTGGTAAGCAGGTGGTGCGCCAGGTTCGACCCGATGAACCCAGCCCCACCGAAAATCACGACAGAGCGTTTATGCCCGTTGTTCATTCCCGCCCCTAACTGGCCTGCCTAAGCCGCCAACCCAAAATTGTTAAGCTGAGCGACGGCTTCTGCAGCCCGGTCTTGCGGCTGCTGCCCTTGCAACCATTCAACCAATTCCTTGACTCCTTCAGTGAAACGTACCTGAGGTTCATACCCCAAATACTCACGCGCTGCGGAGATCTCGCCAAAACAGTGACGAATATCGCCCGCGCGGTATTTGCCGGTAAGTTCGGCGGCGATTTCCACTCCGAGTGCACTGGCCAGGGCAGCCGCGACTTCGCGAATGGAAATTGGTTGGCCGGAACCGATGTTGAGCGCCATGCCGTCTGCTCCGCTGCGCTGCATGGCCAGGAGATTTGCCTGAGAGACATCTTGCACGCTGACAAAGTCGCGCATCTGTTTCCCGTCTTCGAAAACCAGAGGAGGATTGCAGTTAAGTAGCCGCGAAGCAAAAATCGCGGCCACTCCCGTATAAGGATTGGAGAGCGCCTGCCGCGACCCGTAGATGTTGAAATAACGCAACGCCACCACGGGTAGCCCATAAGTGCGGCCGAACATCAGGCACATCTCTTCCTGATCTTTCTTGGAGAGAGCATAGACCGAGCTGCACTGAAGCGGCTTGGATTCGTCGGTGGGGATGGGAGTGAGCGTTTCCCCGCATCTGGGGCAAAGCATCTCCCAATCCTTGGCCCGAAGCTGTTCATTGCTACGCAGCGGAGGAGCTACTTCACCGCACTGAGCGCAAAGATATTTGCCCTCTCCGTAAATGGACATGGAAGAAGCCAGGATAAGCTTCTCCACCCGCCTGCTCCGATTCAGCAATTCCTGAAGCAGAACCGCCGTTCCCTGCGTGTTGACTCCCATGTAGTGCGCGATCTCATACATGGACTGTCCCACACCAACCGCGGCAGCCAAGTGGAATACCACCTCCATTCCGTCCAAGGCTGCCGCCACGGCGTCCGCATCGCGCATGTCGCCGTGCACAAGCTCTACATCAGAAGAGAGATAGTCTGGCGGCGAATCTCCATGGATCTGTGGAGACAAGTTGTCGAACGCGCGCACCTTGTGCCCCGCTTCAAGCAGAGCGTCACAAAGATGGGAACCCACGAAGCCTGCTCCACCGGTAACCAGAACATTCTTCGGCATCCTATTTCACTCCCATCAGCATTTCCTGTGCTTTTCTTTCAGAGGCAGGAGCATACTTGCGAACCGCCCATCGGGCAAATTCCGCAAAATCTTCCGGGTTTTTAGGTGGGCTGGTGTAGTGTCGCTCGACGCCCAAATGTTCCGGCGTGAAGCACAGAGTCAACGTGGTCTGAAAAGGTTCCAGGGCCTGCATTTGACGGTCAAACCACGATTCTGAATTTTCGCGGAACCTATCAGCCCAACTGATTCCCGTGCGCAGATACCTGACTCCGAGCCGGTTCATCCAGTCCACCGCCATTTCCAGGCGATGGTCTTCGAAATGGAACCACTGGCAAATGCCCAGCCCTTCCGGGAAGCAATCCGCCGCGGGCTTGGGAGAGCCGTCTTCCCGAAGAAGACCCATATAGTAATGGCGGTAGTAGGCGCTGCCTTCCGCCTCCTTATGACGAGTTGTTGCCGTCCAGGTGGCAGGGAGGTCGAGAAGGCTATACCAGTGCACCCGGTCCACAATGGGAAGGAGCAACTCGGCAGTGCGTGTGAGCCCGAAAACCTGTACTTCGTCAGCCCCAAACGAGGAGACGCCCGCCTCAGAAACCCAGACCGGCCTGCGCGTCACCGCACGAATCTCTTCGATCTTCTTGGGCCAGTCGTTCAGCTTCCAATGGTTCCAATCAAGCGGAAACCCGTGAACGGCAACCACATCCACGGCATCCAGCACTCCGTGTGAGCCCATCAACGAGATGAAGTTCGGATCGATGGGCGAAATCCCTCCCAATACAAGAGGCAAACCGGGACATTCATCGCGGATCACATTGCTTGCCGCCTTCACCATGTCAGCAAACATCTTCCACTCGGGATCAATCTTGAAATCCCAGTGAGAAAGGTTGTTAGGTTCGTTCCAAAGCATTACTGCTTCAACCATCAGAGCACCTTGCGGAGGAGTCGGGCGGCCTACAATGTGCCCGCGAGTTCATGATCCAGAATGTACTTCCCATCTCTCTGAACGTGTGCCGGACGGCAGATCCAGGTTTCCGCCTCGGGATGAGATTCGATCTCCAGGCCCGAGCTGCGGAGCATGGCTTCTACGGCGCCCCGGTTTGGAATCCACCAGTTTGTGGGATCGCCGGCATAGCATTTCTCCACGAAATACATGCGCGGGAAGTCAGAGGCTTCAAAAATTTCCTTGTTCCAGAAGTGGTAATCATCCCGCAATTCGGGAGCGTCCATGGAACCGCGCACCATCGTCTGGAACACGAGCCTGCCTCGAACCTTTTTTATGATTTTGTCGAGGGCATACAACGGATACCGAAGGTGGTAGAAAACTCCGAGAAAGAGGACGTAGTCGAACTGCCCCGGTACCTGGTCCACGTCGTAAGCCGAAAGCTTTTCAAATTCAATGTCGTAGCCGAGCTCTTCTGCTACAAACCGCGCCTGGCGAAGGTAGCGGTCGTCGACGTCGACGCCAAGAACCGGGCCGGCGCCGCGCGATTTGAACTCCACTGAGTAGAACCCCGCGTTGCAACCAATATCGAGCACAGAAGCGCCTTCCAAGCTCAGGGGGATTGCCGGCGCGATCTGCTTCCACTTCACTCGCGGGAAGTCGCCCAGGAAATGCTCCGGAGCGGTTGGAACACCGTGAAGATCAATGTTGTGGAACCACTCACCAAGCTCCGAGATGCGATGCGAAAGTTGCTCTTGCTCAACCGTTCTGGTGCTTGTTCCTTCACCAACAAAGTTCGTTTGGATCGTTGCCATTTCCATGCTTCCGGTGTTGGGATGCGTTCATCAGTTGTTGTTGATTCGTTCGATTAGAGTCAGCACAAGGTACATAGGATGTCCTAGCGCCTCAATGATTTCCGTTTTCTCAAACCGAAAATTTGGCGCATCTTGACACCGCGTTTTTTGAGCAGCGCTTGCAATCATGCGCGAAGCATCTTACACAGAAATCGGGTTGTGATTTGCAGCGAGATCGGCGCTAAATGGAGCGGCGCCCGCCGGCCAGATTCATAACCGCCACAATGATGGCAAGCACCAACAGAATATGAATTAAGCTTCCCGCAATGTGAAATCCCCAGCCAAGAAGCCAGAGAATAATGAGGATGGCAAAAACAGTCCAAAGCATAGCGGCACCCGGCTGCAGAAGAGTCCCTTTGTTCACTTGAGTGAGAAGCAGGTTCTCTGGATTCAGGTTGTCCGCCCGGCATCACGCCAAAGAAGAATTTGCCGGACCGCCCAGGCAATTCTCCATGCCCGGAAACCAAATCGCTCGAAGCGAAGTCCCGGGGCGTGAGTGTACCGGAGTTCATGCCCTTCGCTCACTTGACTTACAATCAGCAGGCGGGCTACTTTCGCCTTTCAGCCAAGCACAATATTGTGAAGGAGCCAGTCTCTTTGTCTCTGCAAAGATTCATCACGTTCACCACCGACTTCGGCCTGACTGATCACTACGCGGGAGCGATGAAAGGCGTCATTTACAGCATCAATCCTGGAGCCCAGATCACCGACATCACCAATGCGGTCCAGTCCTTCGACATTCTCGACGGAGCGCTGGCCATCGCTCAGGCCTACAGCTACTTTCCCAAAGACACAATACACCTGGTGGTTGTGGATCCCGGAGTGGGAGGAAGCCGGCGCCCTATTCTGGCGCAGGCAGGCCAATATTACTTTGTCGCTCCCGATAATGGAGTACTGTCGTTGGTCTTTGAGAAGGAAGAGCGCGTGAGCGTTCGCCATATCACCTCAGAACATTACTTCCGCCAGCCGGTCAGCAACACGTTTCATGGCCGGGATGTTTTCGCTCCCGTGGCGGCATACGTGAGCAAGGGAGTGGAGGCGGTGAAATTCGGGGAGGAGATCAGCGACTACATTCGTTTCGCGGCTCCGAAACCCAGGGCGGCTGCCCCTAACTCGTGGAAAGGAGTGGTGCTCAAGACTGACCGGTTCGGGAACCTTATCACGAATATCACTCCCGCCGATATTCCGCAGCTTTTTGATGGGGCAAGCAGGGGATTCAGAGTCTCCGTGGGCAAAGCAGAGGTCACCAAGCTGTTGCCCAGCTATTCCGCAGGAGCGCAGGGCGAGCTCTTTGCCATTTTGGGGAGCGCAGGATTTCTCGAGATCTCCTGCAATCGAACGGCGGCATCAAGGCTGGCCGGCGCCGACAAGGGCAGCGAAGTGAACGTCGTTCTGACGTAGGTTCCTCAACAGAGATCAATGGCATGCGCAAGCTAATCCGATTTTTGTGGAATTCAAGCAAGGGCCACCATCTTGCTCCTTGGCGCAGCCCGTATCTTCGCTGGCGTATGGAAACATACTCTGGATTAAAGATGGACAAAATCGGCGTGGTGGAGTTCTGGGGCTTTCTCTTCCGGGAACGGAAGCAACTCGGACGATTCTTGAAGTGGACAGCAGAAATGGAACACTACGCTCGGCCTAAACCGAAAAACCCGTGAACGAGTCATTGCCAGGAGTGCCAGAATTGCCAAAGAGTGAAAATTGAAAAATCTTCTAAGGTGCAACCAGGTTTATCAATTTGGATTCTTTGGCAATTTCGGCGAATTGCTGCGATCGGTTCTCTCAGATTCCGTATTTCTTAATCAAATGACGGAACGAACGATAGGAGACTTTGAGCAAGTCCGCAGCACGAGTCTGAACGCCCCCAGCCTGTTGCAGCGCCTGCTCAATGAGCGAACGCTCAATCTGGGCGACATACCTTTCAAAGTCCAGCCCGTCGGCTGTTACAGTGGCATGGCCGTTGCCTGAAGCTGCCGCCGCGCGGGCAAGCGGACGTTCAGGATCGAGTTCTACCCGCAATTCACTGCCCGCTTCCAGAGCGACCGCCCGTTCGATGGAATTTTCAAGCTGCCGCACATTGCCGGGCCAACCGTATCCACGCAGGCCAATCATGGAATTGTCCTGGATACGGACAATGCTCTTCTGGGCAGCCGCCGCATATTTCTTGAGGAAATGGTTGGCCAGGAGTTCGATATCGTCCCGCCGCTCGCGCAAAGGGGGCACTTGAATCGGAATCACGCTGACTCGATAGTAGAGGTCCTCACGAAACCCGTTGGTCTCAACCATTTCCCGCAGGTTCTTGTTGGTAGCGGCGATCACGCGAACATCAATGCCGGATTCCTGCGTCCCGCCCACAGGACGAATGGTTCTCTCCTGGAGCACACGCAGGAGTTTCACCTGCATGGCAAGGCTCATCTCGCTGATTTCGTCCAGGAAGATCGTTCCTCCCGCGGCAACCTCGAAAAGACCTCGCTTGTTCTGGTTCGCTCCGGTGAAGGCCCCTTTCACATAGCCGAACAACTCGCTTTCCAGCAAAGTTTCCGGGAAGGCGCCACAGTTCACTGACACAAACGGTTCGCTCGCCCGCGGAGAGCAGGCGTGTACAGCGCGCGCTACTAATTCTTTGCCAGTGCCACTCTCTCCCTGGATCAGGACTGTGCTGGCGGTCGCGGCGACGGCACGAATCGTCTCCTTAAGTTTCTCAATCGCGGCGCTTTTGCCGATGATGTTACCCAGTGAATTACGGATGGCGGCATCGCGTTTGAAAGCGAAGTTCTGGCGGCGCATGTTCATCGTGTCCAACGCCCGTGCCAGAGAAATTTTCAGTTCCTCGAGCAGGCCCGGTCCCTTGTGGATGTAATCGAAGGCGCCCGCTTTCACCGCATGCACAGCCGCTTCATAATCTTCAACTGCGGTAATCAGAATTACCGATGTTTCCGGCGCGGACTGCCGCGCAAACCGCAGCACTTCAATGCCGTCAGTCTGCGGCATTTTGATGTCGGTAATGAGCACTTCATAGTTCGCTGAACTGAGCTTCTTTTTCGCAGCATCGCCGCCGTTGACGGTCTCGACGCGATGGCCATCCTTGCGAAGGGAGATGTCAAGCATCTCGCAGATGGAGCGCTGGTCGTCACAAACAAGCACACTAGCCATGTGCAGCCTCCGCGTGGACCGCAGCCACCGCCGGTAGAGCTTCCGCGGCACGGGCATTGAGGATTTCCAGAACAAACTCGGCGCCTCTGCGCTCCTCCGAGCGCGCATAGATTCTGGCGCCGTGCGCCTGAACGATCTGATAAACGATTGCCAGTCCTAATCCGGTGCCGCCTTCAAACTTGGATTGGAACGGCTCGAAAATTTTATCGGCCAACCCCGGCGAAATTCCGGGGCCGGTATCGCGAATGCTCAGCCGCCAGTGGGCTCCTTCAGGATCGACTGAAATTGTGATCGTTCCTTTGCCATCCATCGCACGCACTGCATTCTCCAGCAGGTTCCAGAAGACCTGCTTCATGCGGTCCGCATCCACCGCCGCGAATGCCTGCTCGGCAGCATAGCGACGCGCAATCTTCAATTCGGCGCTGGACGAACGGTTTTCCAGGAGTACCAGCGCGTCCTCGAGCAGGGGGATCAGGTCAAGGCGAGAAAATTTGTAACTCTTCTCGCGTGAATAAACCAGGAAATCAGAAATGATGTTATTTAAGCGTGTGGACTCGCGTGTGATGATCTCCAGCAGCGTTTGTTGCTCCTCGTTAAAAGGAGCAATCTGCGAAAGAACTTTGATAGAGCCCGCAATCGAAGCCAGGGGATTGCGGATTTCATGGGCGATGCCTGCGGCGAGGCGCCCGACAGCCGCGAGCCTTTCACGCATTCCGATCTCGCGCTCCAATCGGCGTAATTCCGTGCGGTCCTCAAACGTATACACATATCCAATCCCGCCGTGCTCGGGAACTGTCAGCGCGGTTACCGTCACACCAAAGGTCTTCTCGCTTCCGGCCGGCGTGAGACAGCGCATCTCGCCGTGCGCCGAAGAGGACTCCAGGATAGGCAGACGGTCAATGAAGAGGTCTGAGATGTGGCGTCCGTAGATCGATGACGCGGTCCGTTCCAGAAGCTTCTGGCCGGGTGCGTTCACCAGCGTGATTCTGCCTTCGAGATCAGTCGTGATCAAACCACTCCGCACGGAATGGATCACGTTCTCATGCAGCGCCTGAAGGCTCATCAGTTCGCCGCTTTTGTCCCGCAATTCCCTTCCGGCCTGCCGCAGCTTCGCCACCAACATGCTGGAGAGGTGCGCCACGGCCATGAAGACGGCCAGATTCACCAGCAACACCAGCAGCAGGTACTTTGCATCAGCGCGAGGTGACGTTTGAAAACTCGGCAGCTTCTCAAAAAATGTCAGTTCGAGAAGCGCTCCGAACAGGATGAACGAAACTGCCGCGGTGAGATAAGCCCAATAGCGGGGTAGCAGAACGCTGGCGGCAATGATCACCAACGGATATAGAAAGTTGAAAAACGTGTCCACTCCGCCGGTGACGTAGACAACCGCCGTGACAAAGACAAGATCCGTGAAGATTTGTGTGAGGGCCTGGACTTTGTGTTCCTGCCAGAGCGCGTGTAGAACCAGGAAAAAAAAGGAAACGGCAAACCACGAGATGATGGCTGTTTCAAACAGGCGGAGAGGAACGTTTGTGACCGTCAGATTTACGATCAGCAGTTCGACCGCAAGGAGAAAAGAGATGATCGCGACACGGGCCTTAACCAGCCAGGCCAGCCATGCGCTCTCGTTAAACTTTGAATCTCCCATCTCCGCCTGTTCCCAACGTTGTCATCGATCTGTGAAGGCCCGATTATCCGGATAGTTTCGCAATCATGGAGAACAGTGGCATGTAGAGCGAAATCACGATCCCGCCCACCACGACTCCGAGAAAGCCGATCATGATCGGCTCCAGCAGAGTCAGCATGTTCTTGGTTGCCGCATCCACTTCATCTTCATAGAAGTCGGCGATTTTCTGCAGCATCGCATCCATAGCGCCCGTAGCCTCGCCGACTCCGATCATCTGCGTGACCATGTTGGGAAACACGCCGCATTCCTTGAGCGGGTCTACGATCGTTCGCCCCTCTTCCACTGCTTTGCGGACTTTCAATAGGGCCTGTTCAAGAACGGCGTTTCCGGACGTTTTTGCAGTAATGGAGAGCCCTTCCAGGATCGGCACGCCGGATGTAATCAGAGTGCCCAACGTCCGCGTGAAGCGGGCAACGGCAATTTTGCGCAGCACGGCGCCAATCACCGGCAGGTTGAGCATGAACTTGTCCAGAACATAGCGGCCCTTGGGGTCTTTTCGAATCGTCTTGATGGCAAAGAACGCCGCAATCAACGCCAGAAAGACCACCCACCAGAAGCGTCCGACGAAGTTGCTCAAACCGATCACAATCTTTGTGGGCAGAGGCAGATCCACGTTCATACTGACGAACATATTGGCAAAAATCGGCACGACAAATTTGAGCAGGGCGCCCACCACGAGGGCCGCAATGCTGATGACCGACACGGGATAGATCAACGCCGACTTCACCGCCGACTTCAGCTTGACGTTCTTTTCGACGTAAGTAGCGAGGCGCTGAAGGATGGTGTCGAGAATACCGCCAGCTTCACCGGCCTCGATCATGTTGGTGGTGAGATCGTCAAAGATCTTCGGATATTGCCGCATTGCATTCGAAAGCGTGGAACCGCCTTCTACGGTAGTCCGCACACCCGTCAGGCACTTCTGGAAGAAGAGATTCTCCTGGTTGGCTGCCAGAATCTCCAGACACTGCACCAACGGCAGACCGGCATCGATCATCACGGAGAACTGCCGGAAAAATACGGCCAAGTCCTTCACCGGCACTTTGCCGGTGCCGAGTTTTGGCAAGGCAAACTCTTTTCCCTTCTCCTTGATCGCGCCGGGAGTGATCCGTTCTCGCCGCAGTTGCATCGTGACAGCGGACTTATTGTCAGCGAGTCTTTCTCCGGAAACGCGCTTTCCCTGAGCGTCAGTTCCTGTAAATGTAAAAACCGGCATACCTAAGACTCCTCTCGTCGTTCTTGCCTACCAGCACTGGAGTAAGTAAATGGTTACCTGCGAACGGGAGCCGCCGCCGCTCTGGTGGCTATGACTCCACGGTTGATGATGTCCTGCAATTCGTCCGGCATGGAGGAGCGCTGCAGCGCTGTCTCCAGCGAGATCTGTTTCTGGAAATACAGTGTCGCCAAAGATTGGTTGAACGTTTGCATTCCGAAGCGGTCCTGGCCGGACTGCATGGCGGAATAAATCTGGTGGATCTTGTCTTCACGGATCAGGTTTCGGACTGCGGCGTTGGGAACCATGATTTCCATCGCCATCACACGCCCGGCTCCGCCCGCGCGCGGCAACAAGCTTTGACACATGATCCCTTCCAGCACGAGCGAGAGCTGGGCGCGAATCTGCGACTGCTGATGCGAAGGGAAAACGTCAATAATACGGTTGATGGTAGAAGCCGCCGAGTTCGTATGCAGAGTGCCGAAGGTGAGGTGTCCGGTTTCGGCAATGCGCAGCGCGGACTCGATCGTCTCCAGGTCGCGCATTTCGCCGATCAGGACCACATCGGGATCTTCGCGGAGCGCGGCGCGCAATGCGTCACTGAACGACTTCGTGTCCGAGTGCACTTCGCGCTGATTCACAAGGCACCCTTTGTTCTGGTGCACGAACTCAATGGGATCTTCAATCGTGATGATATGGTCGTGACGCTCGGTATTGACCTTGTCGAGCATCGCGGCCAATGTGGTGGATTTCCCTGAACCGGTAGGGCCAGTGACCAGCACCAATCCGCGAGGTTTGTCGCAAAGCTTGGCTACGACGGCGGGAAGGTTGAGCTGCTGAAACGTTTTGATCTCGAAAGGAATCACGCGGTACACAGCGCCGACCGCGCCGCGCTGGTTGAAGCAGTTGCCGCGGAAGCGAGCGAGTCCCTTGAGGCCGAAGGAGAAGTCCAGTTCCAGGTTCTCCTCAAAGCGGTGCTTCTGCGCATCGGTGAGGACGCTATAGGCGAGCTGCTTTGTCTCCGAGGGTGTGAGCGGCGGCATGTCTAATGGCTGGAGATGGCCGTGAACACGAACCTGCGGAGGCGAGTTGGTGGTGATATGGAGGTCGCTCCCGCTCATGTCCAGCATTTTTTTCAGCAGATCGCTCAGTGTGACGTTCATGGGGTTCCTTTTGACCTCTCCTGGTAATTCGTAAGCTCAGTTAGTGGATCGTCTCGCGCGCCACTTCTTCAAGCGTGGTGACGCCATCTTTCACTTTGATCAGGCCGCTTCGGCGAAGCGTAATCATGCCGCCCTCGATGGCTTTTTTCTTCAGCTCGACTGCGGAAGCGCCAATCAAGATCAATTCGCGGATTTCGTCATCCACTTCCATGACTTCATACAGACCGGCGCGCCCCTTGTAGCCCGTGCTGTTGCAGAGGGAGCAACCGCGTCCTTTGAAAATTTTTGCGGTCTTCGCTTCTTCCGGTGTGAAGCCGGCTTCGATTTTGGCCTGCGGAGGAAGCGGCACTTCCTCGCGGCACTCCGAGCAAATCCGGCGCACCAGACGCTGGGCGCAGATGAGGTGCACGGCCGTGGCAACAAGAAACGGCTCAATGCCCATGTTCATCAACCGGCTGATGGTTTCCGGAGCGCCGTTGGTGTGCAGCGTGGAAAGCACCAGGTGTCCGGTGAGCGCGGCCTTGATGGCGATCTCCGCGGTTTCAAAGTCGCGGATCTCGCCCACCAGAATCACGTTCGGGTCCTGGCGCAGGAAAGCGCGCAGCGATGCGGCGAAGTTGAGCCCGATGGACTCCTTCATCTGCACCTGGTTCACGCCATTCAACTGGAACTCGACCGGATCTTCCGCGGTCATGATATTGGTGTCAGGCTTGTTCAGCAGCGAGACGGAAGAATAAAGAGTGTTGGTTTTACCGGAACCGGTGGGCCCAGTGACCAGCACCATGCCATAAGGTTTCAGCACGGCGCGCTGAAACTTCTCCAGCGACTCCGGCTCGAATCCGAGCTTAGTCATGTCGAGGCGCAGGTTCTCTTTGTCCAGCAGCCGGAGAACAACCTTCTCGCCCCAGAGCGTCGGAAGGCAGTTTACGCGGAAATCCAATTGTTTTCTGCGCCCGCCCGCCTGCATCTTCAGCATGATGCGGCCGTCTTGCGGCAGGCGCTTCTCGCTGATGTCCATCTTCGCCATGATCTTTATGCGGGACGTAATCGCGTCCTTCAGCTTCATGGGCGGGGACATGATGTTCTGAAGAACACCGTCAATGCGGAACCTGACTCGGTATTCTTTTTCGTAGGGCTCGATGTGAATATCGCTGGCGCCTTTCTTGACCGCATCCGTCAGGATGATATTCACCAGCTTTACGATGGGAGCTTCGTCGGCGGACTTCTCCAACTCGGAGAGGTCCATCTCTTCCTGCTCTGACTGCAACTCGACGTCGGCTTCATCGCCCATGGAAGCCAGCAGCTCGTCTACGTTCTCTTCGTTGGCGGAGCTGCCGTAGGCTTTTTCGATCGCATCCTGGATGGCTGACTCGGACGCGACCACCGGCTCGATGTTGAAGCCGGTCATGAACTTGATATCGTCCATGGCGTAGACGTTTGTCGGATCCACCATGGCGATGGTCAGCGACGCACCCACACGGCTGAGTGGAAGTATTTGGTAGCGCTTGGCGGTCTCTTCAGGGATGAGCTTCACCACGGAAGAGTCGATCTCGAAATATTGCAGGTTGATGGCGGGAACGCCGTACTGACGCGAGAGGAAGTTCGTGACCTCTTCATCGCTCACGAACCCAAGTTGCACCAGCGTGGACCCAAGCCGCGCATTAGGGCCAGACTCGCGTTGCGTGCGCAGCGCTTTGTCGAGTTGCTCCGGAGTGATGATCCTCTCTTTAACCAGAAGATCGCCGAGCCTTTGAGACATATTCCCGCTGGTCCTGGAAACTGGATTCACTCAAGCGCGCTTCCCAGACCGCTAGGGGTACGGTCAAAATGTGAAAGGAAAAACGTGAGTAGCGCGATTGTGTGCCGGGTGACATAAATTGTCAATCAGCACTTTGCCTCTAAGGTGCATGCACTTGCGGGGAACGTAAACAGCGCTAAGGGGAACGCCTCAAAGAACAACGGTTTCCTGATATTCGCCGAAGACGCGCCGCATGGCGTCGGAAATCTCGCCCACTGTGGCACAGCTCTCGACAGCATGGAGGATAGACGGCATCAGATTCGCGCCGGAACGCGCAGCATCTTCTACACGCTGAATCGCGATCTTCCAAACACCCTGGTCGCGCCGCGCTCGCAGGGCTCGTAGGCGTTCAATCTGCCTGCGCTCAAGCGCGTCATCCACGCGGAAGACCGGGACAGTTCCTTCATCTTCCGTTCCAAACCGGTTCACTCCGACTACTACCTGCTCAAGATGATCGATTGCCTGCTGAGCGTCATAGGCTGCGTTCTGTATTTCCTGCTGGACATAGCCCTGTTCGATGGCTTTCAGCGCGCCGCCCAAAGCCTCAATTTTGTCCAGGTACTCCTGCGCCTGATGCTCAATCTGATTGGTGAGCGACTCGATGAAGTAAGAACCGGCAAGAGGATCGATGGTGTTCGCCACCCCCGTTTCATAACCGACAATCTGCTGGGTGCGAAGCGCGACGCGGGCAGACTCCTCGGTGGGCAACCCAAGCGCTTCGTCGAAAGAATTGGTGTGCAGCGATTGCGTTCCGCCCAGCACCGCCGCAAGCGCTTGCAGAGCCGTGCGAACAATGTTGTTTTCCGGTTGCTGTGCAGTCAGCGTGGATCCTGCTGTCTGGGTGTGGAATCGCAGCATGAGGGACCTGACATTTGAGGCGGCAAAGCGCTCGCGCATGATCCGCGCCCAGAGCCTGCGGGCAGCGCGGAACTTTGCCACTTCTTCCAGGAAATTGCTGTGCGCGTTGAAGAAGAAGGAGAGACGCGGGGCAAACTTGTCCACTTCCAGACCTGCGTCTAACGCTGCCTGAACATAAGCAATCGCGTTGCTCAAAGTGAAAGCAACTTCCTGCACCGCAGTGCAGCCGGCCTCGCGCATGTGGTATCCGGAAATCGAGATCGGGTTCCACTCAGGCGCATGCTCGTTGGCCCAGGCAAACATGTCGGTGATGATGCGCATGGCGTGGCGCGGCGGATAAATATAGGTTCCGCGCGCGATGTATTCCTTCAGCACATCGTTCTGTACCGTTCCATTGAGCTTATTGATCTGCGCTCCCGAACGCCGCGCCACGGCCACGTACAAGGCGAGCAGGATGGAAGCGGTGGCATTGATGGTCATCGAGGTGGAGATCTTTTCCAGGCTGATGCCTTCGAACAGGCGCTGCATGTCTTCAATGGAGTCAATCGCCACGCCAACCTTGCCCACTTCGCCGACGGCCATCGCGTGGTCGGAGTCCATGCCGATTTGAGTCGGCAGATCGAACGCGACGGAGAGCCCCGTGGTTCCGTGGCTCAGCAGGTATTTGTAACGTTTGTTGGATTCTTCAGCATCGCCCATGCCGGCATACTGGCGCATGGTCCAGAGCCGGCCGCGGTACATGGTGGTCTGCACGCCGCGCGTAAAAGGAAATTCCCCGGGATAGCCGACGTCGCGGTCATAGTCCCAGTCCTGAAGGTTTGCCGGAGTATAAAGGGGATGGACTGCCGGGCCGGGCTGCGCGGTTTTAGGTTCGAGTTTTACGTCCTCAGGCATCGGTTGTGCTTAGGACTTGCGCATTCGCTTCGCCTTCACAAACGAGAGCACACCAAACCAGGCGCAGACAACGGCAAAGGCCAGCGTGGCCGAGAGCCGGCGATGGTCGGCAAAATGGTCGGTTCTGTACTGCCGCACCAGGGCCGAAGCCGCAATCACCGTAAACATTACAAAGAAAAGGCCGGTAATCTGCAGCCAGAGCGCATAAAATGTCCGGCCGAAGGAGACCAGCATGGTCTTGCTTCCGGAAAAAATGGCTCCCATGAGACGGTCGCGTTTCTGGACCTTGGGTTTGGCGCTGGAAACGGAAGGCATGTACCGTTTATTGTAGCCCGAAAATCCGAGCCATCTGGGAAACAAATCAAACGAACCGACCTCCGGCGGCATCTTAAATATCAGGAAAAGAGGAGCGGAGTGAATACCCGGCTGAAACGACTGATGAAAGACCTTGGAGATGCGATCAACGGAACGCTTTCCGAGTCCGACCAGATCGCCCAGGTGATCGCCAAAATCAAAGAGGAAGGGTATGACATCTTTCTGGTGTTAGAGGCGACCATCGGCTTTAATCGGCGAGATGAGGAGCTTCAGCCTGCCGCGCCCGAGCTGGTCGGCAGCCGCCGCAAGAACCCTGAACCGAATTTCTCCATCAATGCCCACGATGTGCGCTTCCTGAAGTCGCTCCGCATCAGCGTCGACGACGCCGCTTGATGCACGCTTCACACTAACAACCAGCGACCCGGACTGGCCAGCAGGACCGGGTCTTTTCTTAGGACGCTACAGCCGGCTCGTCTTCTGCCTTCTGCGCTTCAGCGCGGGCCGGACGCGGGAACTCAAACACGCATTCCCGCGGCGACTTGTCGAAACGGAGGCCCTCGAACACCGGCGCCCTCATCTTGTATCCGCCGCGCTGGCCTTCATGGGTCCATTCCGAGAACTTAATCTCGCACACCAACTCCGGCCGCAGCCAGTGCGGTTTGCGCGTGCTCTCGATCTTCTCACCGAACGGGTTCTTGGCCGTCCTCAGCTTCTCCAGCTTGCTCCACAGCGCCGCTTGCGATCCAGCGGTGAAACCGGTTCCCGCGTTGCCCACGTGTACCAGCTTGCCCTGCGGGTTGTAAAGTCCCAGCACAAGCG
>DATEGH010000288.1:0-6373 GCA_035280185.1 Terriglobales bacterium | reverse complement strand
AATTCTGGGGGTCCGTCCGGAACAAGTGATTGATGTGATGGCTCTGCGCGGCGACTCGATTGATAACATCCCCGGCGCGCCCGGGATCGGCGACAAAGGCTCTGTGGATATCATCAAGCGTTTTGGCACACTGGAGAACGCTCTGGATCATGCCGGCGAGGTGGAGCGCAAGACTTATCGCGAATCCCTCCAGAACAACAAAGACACGATCCTCTGGAGCAAACAACTGGTCACGATCGACCAGAACGTCCAGATTGAACTTGATCTGGAAGCGATGACCGCGGGCGAGCCTGAAAGTGATGCGCTTCGCAAGCTTTTTACCGAGCTTGAATTCACAACGCTGCTCAAGGAACTGGCGCCCGCGATCGAAGTAAAAGAGACGAATTACCGGGAACTGGTGTCAGGCGATCTGAAGGCTCTGGGTGCATCGAATCTACCCCTTGCTGTTGCATTCGAATTCACAACCCAAGCCGCTGCTGCTCCGGACGAGAGCAGCGATGATGCGGAGCCGGATTCGGGCGCGCTCGATTTCGGCGTGCAGCTCCCATCGGACAACCGTCAGGAAGAATCGCGGCCTTTGCGGCTGGCCTTCTCCGCCAAGCCCGGCGAAGCCTTTATGGCCGAGGTCAACGGGAATGAACTGTCCATCGAATTGAAAGTGTTGCTTGCTGATCCCAATCAACCCAAAGCGGTTCACGATTTCAAGTCAGCACTGCGCGCCCTGAACTCTCGCGGACTCGAACTGAACGGCGTACGCGATGAGCCGATGCTCTATTCCTATCTGATCAATCCCACTTACTCGCGCCATTCTCTGCCGGAGATCGCGCTGCGCAGCTTCAATCTCAATTTATCTGGCGAACTGGCTGAAGCCGCCGATGTTACCGGCCGGATCAGCGCTACGCTGCGCAAGGAAGTAGAAGACACCGGTTTGATGCAGGTTTATGAAACCATTGATCTGCCGCTGGTTCCCGTGCTGGCCAGGATGGAAGAAGCCGGCGTCAAGATTGACTGTGACATGCTGGGCCAGCTCTCGGTAGATCTCGACAAAGCATGCAGCGCAAAGGCAGGCGAGATCTACCAGAAGACTGGACACGAGTTCAACATCAACTCGCCGCGGCAGCTTGGCGATGTTCTGTTCAACAAAATCGGACTGCCCAAGCCGGTGAAGTACGGAAAAGGCAAGACCATCTCTACCGCCGTTGACGTGTTGGAGGAATTGGCCGAGCAGCACGAGGCGCCGCGCCTGGTGCTCGAATATCGCCAGCTCTCAAAGCTGAAGAGCACCTATGTGGATGCGCTTCCGGTTCTCATCAACCGCTGCACGCAGCGGCTGCACACAACTTTGAACCAGACCGGCGCGGTGACAGGCCGGCTCTCCTCCACCAATCCGAACCTGCAGAACATTCCCATTCGCACGGAACTAGGCCGGGAGATTCGCGCCGCCTTCATCGCCGAGCCGGGGCACGTGCTGCTTTCGGCCGACTACTCACAGATCGAACTGCGGCTGCTCGCTCATTTCTCCGGCGACCCGCTGCTCACGGAGGCTTTCCGCAAGGGCGAGGACATTCACCAGCTAACAGCTTCCCAGGTGTTCGGCGTTCCTCCGCTGATGATTGACGCTGAGCACCGCCGCCGCGCCAAAGCCGTAAACTTCGGAATCGTCTACGGCATTTCGCCCTTCGGGCTGGCACAGCAGCTTGGCATTGAGCAGCGCGAGGCAAAGAAATTTATTGAAGCTTACTTCGAGAAATACACCGGAGTTCGCGCCTTCATTAATCGCGTGCTGGAGGAGACGCGGCGGGAGCAAAAAGTAAAAACGCTGTTCGGCCGCACCCGCCCCATCCCGGACATCAACGGCCGCAACGCAAATTCGCGCGGCTTTGCCGAGCGCACGGCTGTCAATACTCCGCTCCAGGGGACCGCGGCTGACCTGATCAAATTGGCAATGATCAACATTGACGCCGAGCTGCGCCGGGGATCGCTGAAGAGCCGCATGTTGCTTCAGGTTCATGATGAGCTGCTGTTTGAAGTTCCAATGAACGAGCTTGATACGATGCGTGACCTTGTCAAAGACAAGATGGAAACCGTGCATCCGCTGGCGGTGCCGCTGCTGGTGGAGATCGGCGCCGGCCCCAACTGGCGCGACGTGGAATGAGCGGCTGAGATAACTATGCGGCGAAACCCAAACCTTCCTTCCCTCGCGCGCAGATTGTTTCCCAGTATTCTGCTGGGGCTTGCCATTGCGCTCATTGGCGCCGTGTTGGAGATAACGGTGGATCACCATCCTTCAACTTTCGCGTCTCTGGATGACTTGGCTGTCGGCATTGTCTCCGCTCTCGTGGTTTTCGCTTACGAGCAACGCCGGTACCGCGCCTTGATCCGCCGGCTGCAGATCATCGCCTCGATGAACCACCATGTGCGAAACGCGCTTCAGGCAATTTCGTATTCTCCCTATGCCAAACAGGACCAGCAGATGGAGGTAATTCGGGATTCCGTCGCGCGAATTCAGTGGGCACTGGATCAAGTTCTCACCGGCAAGCGCATGGACGAGAGCCATGCAGCAGCAGTGGCGGCCGGAAGCAAGGACGCGGAGCTTTGATCGCTACTGCTTCCGCGGCCGAGTCTCGCTCGTTCGAAGAGAATTCAATTCATCTTTAGTGAGATCGCGCCAGGCGCCCGGAGCCAAATCTCCGAGCCGTAGATTCCCGATCGCCACGCGTACCAGGCGCAGCGTTGGATGCGCGACGGCGGCGGTCATGCGCCGCACCTGCCGATTTCGGCCTTCGGTCAGCGTGATTTCAATCCAGCTTGTGGGAACAGTCTTACGAAATCGAATCGGCGGGTTCCGCGGTGCAAGATCCGGCTCACGATCAAGACGCTCGACACGAGCGGGTAGTGTCCTCCGGCCCTGGACCATCACCCCAGCCCGCAAGCGCTGCAAATCGGCTGCTTCAGGCACTCCCTCCACCTGCGCCCAATAGGTGCGCGGATGCGCGTGTCTGGGGTCGGTAAGCCGGTGCTGTAATGCGCCATCACTGGTCAGGAGCATTAATCCCTCGCTGTCATGGTCCAGCCGCCCCGCCGGATAGACATCCTTCACAGAAACGCAATCGCCCAGATTCGGACTCCGTCCGGAGAACTGGCTCAGCACGCCGTAAGGCTTGTGGAAGAGAATGGATCGCGGCAAGGCTCAGGATATCGCACGCGATTAGGCCTGAGCCCCCTCACCCGCGTTGCGAGATTTAGAATTGAATGGGTGAATCGCTCACAGGCGCCCCAAGCGCCAGGCCCAGGGACACTTTCATTCTTTTCCGATCTCGGCAAGTTTCGCAGAGATCCTCTGGGAAAATTCTTCGAATACACACTGAGATTTGGCGATGTTGTTCGCTACCGCGGCTTGTGGACTACGCACCAGATCACCAACCCTGAGCACATCCTTAAGGTGCTCCAAACGAATGCTGCCAATTACCGCAAAGGCCGCGATTACAAGATACTGAGGCTCTCGCTGGGCCAGGGTCTTCTTACCAGCGAAGGCGCGTTGTGGCAGCGCCAGCGCCGGATGACTCAGCCCATGTTTCAGAGCCAGCAGGTGGCCTCCTCGATTGGCATCATGACTGAAGCCGCGAGTTCCATGTGCGAGCGATGGAGCAGATTCAGCGCCGAAGGCCGGGCATTCGACATTGTGCCTGAACTCATGCGGCTGACCTTGCTCATTGCCGGACGAGCCATGTTCAGCGTTGACCTCGAAGCTGAAACCAAAGCCATTCAAGAGGTGCTTCAGGTTGGACGAGAGTTCTCGGTAGAGCGCGCGTGGTCGGTGATCCGCGTTCCCCACTGGATGCCCACGACCCGCAACCGACGTCATCGCTCGTCGCTGGGAAAGTTTCGTTCTATTGTGGATCGCATCCTGGAGCAGAGGCGCGGCACACCTGAGCCGCCCCATGATCTTCTGTGGCAATTGATGTCCGCCCGGGACGAGAGCGGCGCAGCCATGCCGGATGACCAGGTGCGCGATGAAGTTGCAACCCTGCTCACCGCCGGACACGAGACTACAACTTTGGCTCTGGCCTGGGCATTATTTCTGCTGGCGCAAGATCCGCGAGCTTTGGAAGCCGTGCTGAGGGAAATCGCATTCCTCAACGGGCGTGCGCCGGGCTATGAAGATCTCTCCCGTCTCAAGTACACGCGCAATGTCGTGGATGAGACCATGCGGCTGTATCCGCCGGTCTGGGTGATCTCGCGCACCGCCATCGCCGATGACCTGATTGGAGGGTTCCGTGTTCCCGCTGGCTCTGAGATCCTGATCTTTCCCTACATTACGCATCGTCATCCGCGATGGTGGGCGGATCCGGAGAAGTTTCTTCCGGAGCGCTTCGCAGCAGAAAACTCGCGCAGACCCGTTCGCGGCGCTTATCTTCCGTTCGGCGCCGGGCCGCGTACCTGTGTCGGACTCAACTTCGCCATGACGGAAATCCTTGTCGTGCTCGCGATTCTGCTTCAGCGCTTTCGGCCGGAGCTGGCGATGATTCCTGAAAATGTCAAATTGGATCCGTCAGTTACTTTGCGGCCCGATCCGGGAATCATGATGCGGATGGTTAGCAGATAAGACTCGGCGAGTGCGAAAGCGATGAATGTCGCAGACAAGATCGTCTGTTAGAGCAGCCGGGCAGCTTCTTTGGCGAAATAGGTGAGGATCAGGCCCGCACCGGCGCGCTTGATGGATTGCAGCGACTCCAGCATCACGCGGTCTTTCTCCAGCCAGCCATTGCGGATGGCTGCATGGAGCATGGCGTACTCGCCTGAGACCTGGTAAGCGGCAATCGGCACATCGAAGCGGCGGCGGGCCTCGTGAATCACGTCAAGGTAGGGCATGGCGGGTTTTACCATAATCATGTCCGCCCCTTCGGCGATATCGAGTTCGATTTCGCGCATGGCTTCGCGCAGGTTGGCGCCATCCATCTGGTAGGAGCGGCGGTCGCCGAACTGAGGCGTCGAATCGGCAGCCTCGCGGAAGGGCCCATAAAATCCCGAAGCGAACTTTGCGGCGTAAGAAAGAATCGGCGTGTTCACGAATCCGGCCTCGTCCAATGCTTTGCGGATGGCAGCCACGCGCCCATCCATCATGTCCGAGGGAGCAATCACGTCCATGCCGGCGCGCGCCTGGGAAACGGCTGTCTTGGCCAGGAGATCGAGCGTGGCATCGTTTTCAATTTCGTATTCGATTGTGGCGGCCACTTCAGCCAGTTGCGTTGCTGCTGCGTCCATCTTTTCGCGAGATACAACCATGACTCGCGTGGGCCGATTGCCAGGCTTCTTGTATCTCACAACCCCGCATTGACCGTGCGACATGTACTCACAGAGACACACGTCGCCGAAGACCACCAGATCGCGCACTTCGCTTTTGATGGCTCGCGTCGCACGCTGCACGATGCCATCTTCAGCCCAGGCGCCGCTGGCCACTTCGTCTTTCTTCTCCGGCAGGCCAAACAGGATGATTCCGCCCAGTCCCAGGGACTTCGCCTCGCGCGACTCTTCAACGGCTTCATCCACTGAAAGGTTGAACACACCCGGCATGGAGCTGATCTCTTTGCGGATACCCTCGCCGGGGCAGACAAACAGCGGGTAGATGAAATTAGCCGGCTCAAGACGGGTTTCACGCACCAGCGAACGCAGAGACTCGCTCTGGCGCATTCGGCGAAGTCGGGTGACAGGAAAGGACATTGCTGGCTAGAGTTTAGCAGTTCTGAACCGCGAAAGAAGCGCTAATTTGGGCCGGTTAGAACGTCCGCAATGGGCGAAACGTGCAAGTTCCTATGGCTATTTAATCAGGTCGTTCATGCGCTACCATCATCAAGAATGGTTCTTCAGCCTCTCCAATATTCGTCGTCCCGGGTTCTGGAATTCGACCAGTTTCGCGACCTGCTGGCAGCCTACATCAGCTCGCCTTTGGGAAAGGGCCGTGTCGCGCAGCTTGAGCCCTCGGCGGACCGCGGCTGGATCACGCGCCAGCAAGAGCTCGCCGCCGAAACTCGGCGCTTTCTCAGTGTGGGCGGACGGTTCGACTGCACTGGCCTGTTCGATGCCGCCAAGCTTCTAGCCAAATCGAAGATTCCCGGCGCGGTCTTGGAGATCAATGAACTTCGCGATCTTCTTTTGCTGATCGACAAAGCGGCGGAATGGCGAGAGATCGCCTTGAACCCTCCTGAAGCGATTGCCAAGGAATGGCACGCGATGCGCGAACTGGCGGTGGAGATCGCCGACTTTACGCCGCTGCTCCGCTACTTCCGCAACAAAATTCTGCCCGACGGCACACTGGACGACCGCGCATCGCCGGAGCTGGCGCGCATTCGCCGGGAGGTGGAGAAGCAGAAAC
>DATEGH010000287.1:0-4491 GCA_035280185.1 Terriglobales bacterium | reverse complement strand
GCAGTGGACAAGGTCCGCTATGTTGGCGATAACGTGGCGTGTGTGGTTGCGACTTCGGAAGCAACGGCAGAAAAGGCGCTGGAGCTGATTGATGTCGAGTACGAGGTGCTGCCCGCCTGGTTTGATCCGGAAGATTCCATGAAGGCGGCCAAAGACTGGATTCATCCGCAGCGGCCCAACAACATCGAAAAGGACTACCACCACGTCTTCGGCGATCCGCAAAAGGGATTCACCGAAGCCGACGCCATCATCGAGAACCGCTACATCGCTGCCGAAGTCACGCACGCTGCGATGGAGCCGCACTCCACGCTGGCTGCTTTTGAAATAGACTCGCTCACCGGCAAGCCGGGCCGACTGACAGTGTGGTCGTCTACGCAGGTACCGTATTACCTCCAGCACAAGCTTTCCATCGTGCTGGAACTGCCGATGGCGCAGATTCGCGTGATTAAGCCGCTGGTAGGAGGCGGCTTCGGCGGCAAGAGCGAAGTCATTCCGCTGGAGATCATCGCCGCTGTCGCCGCGCGGAAGGCTCAAGCGCCGGTGAAGATCACTTACACGCGGGAAGAAGTTTTCTGGGCGCATCGCGGGCGGCCACGGACGATCATCGATTTGAAAGTGGGCGCAAAAAAAGATGGACGTCTCACCGCCGTCGCCGCCAAGGTCATCCAGGATGGCGGCGCGTACTGCTCTTATGGCGTCGTCACGATTCTCTATTCCGGCGCTCTGCTGGGTGCGCTCTATGACATTCCCAATATTCGCTACGACGGCTACCGCGTACTGACCAACAAGCCAGCCTGCGGCGCCATGCGCGGCCACGGAACGGTAAACGTGCGCTTTGCCTTTGAATCGGCGCTGGATGAAATCGCCGCGCGTCTCAAAATCGATCCGGCAGAGATTCGCCGCCGCAATCTGCTCATGCCTCCCTGCATCACCGTCAACAACCTGCGTGTGCAGAGCTATGGCCTGCCCGAGTGCATTGATAAAGTCGTGGAGCGATCAGGCTGGAACGAGCGCAAAGGCAAGCTGCCGCCCAATCGCGGGTTGGGGATCGGGTGCAGTCATTACGTAAGCGGCGCGGCCAACAGCATCATCCGCTCAGACATGCCGCACTCTACCGTCAACATCAAGATTGATCGCGATGGCGGCGTGGTGGTTTACACCGGTGCCAGCGACATCGGCCAGGGTTCTGACACCATGGTGGCGCAGATCGTGGCGGAAGTTCTTGGCATTCGGCTCGCGCGAATCAAAATTGTAGCCGCCGACACTGACCTCACGCCGATTGACATCGGCTCTTACTCCAGCCGCGTCACCTTCATGAACGGCAATGCTTCGCTGCGCGCCGCCGAAGACGTGAAGAAGAAGATTGTGACTGCGGCGGCCCGCAAGATGAACTGCACGCCGGAAGAAGTGCTGATGCGTGGCGACCGGGTCTGGCGCAGAGGCGCGCCTGAACCGCGCGAGCATGGCGCGGCAGCGGAAACGCTGCTTGAAAAAATCGACACGCCGCGCGGCAATGTACAGGAGGTCAGCGGGCGCGTGGAAGGGCAGATCCTGCGCGGGTCGTTACAGCAGAAAAGGAAAGAAGAAGGACCGAAGGACCACATGAGCTTTGAGGAAGCAGTGGTGTCGGCCATTGATTTCAGCGGTGCGCTCACCGGCACCGGGTCTTATGCTCCACCGAAAGAGGCGCGCGGAGGCTCGTTCAAAGGCGCGGGCGTAGGCCCTTCGCCGGCGTACTCTTACTCCGCGCAGGTAGCCGAGGTGAGCGTGGACACCGAAACCGGCGAAGTGACGGTTCACAAAGTCTGGGCCGCCCATGATTGCGGACGCGCGCTGAATCCCGTGTCTGTCGAAGGCCAGGTGATTGGCTCGGTCTGGATGGGGCTGGGCCAGGCGCTCCAGGAAGAAATGGTATGGAAAGACGGGTTGTTGATGAATCCGGGAATGCTCGAATACAAGTCGCCTTCGGCAGTGGAATCGCCGGATGTGGAGTGCATCATTGTGGAGTCCGTCGATCCGGAAGGGCCGTTCGGAGCCAAGGAGGCCAGCGAAGGCTCGCTCGCCGCAACGATTCCGGCGATTGCCAATGCCATTTACGATGCCGTGGGGATCCGGTTGCGCGAGGCGCCGTTTACGCCGGAACGCGTGCTCGCCGCATTGCGCCAGAAGAAAGCGGATGCCAAGGCGCTCGAGATGACTCGCGGCGCCGATCCCACTGCGCCGAAAACGTTCCGTGAGCACGGCGGAGCAACGTGGTACAAAGGGCGCGGCCCGAAACGGCATGAAGAAGATCCGGCGAGGAGAAAGGACCTGGTAATCGACTAAGAATTTGGTAAGTTGGTAAATTGAAATCCTGGTCTTACGCAAGTCACGCCAACGCCAAAAATTGCTCAATTACGAAATTAGCAACTTACTCAATTACCAACTTCTTCAATGAGTCTTCCCACATTCAAACTTCTCCGCCCGCGCACGATCGAAGAAGCGGTCAAACACCTGCTGGAGCACAGCAAAGACTTGCAGCTTCTTGCCGGCGGTACCGATCTGCTTCCCTCGATGAAGCAGCGGCTGTTTACACCTGCCTACGTCATGGACCTGCGCGGGATTGAAGAGATGCACGGCATCCAGGTGCGTCCGGGAGTGGGAGTTGAGATCGGCGCGCTCACTCCGCTTTCCGTCATTGAAGATTCGGAGTTCATCCGCCGCAACTATCGCGTGCTGCACGAGGCGGTAAAGACCGTAGCTTCTCCGATCCTGCGCAACATGGGAACGCTGGGTGGCAACATCTGCCTGGACACGCGCTGCGTCTGGTACAACCAGTCACTGCAATGGCGGCGGTCGTGCGGCTTCTGCATCAAGAAAGATGGTGATCTCTGCCACGTAGCACCCGGCGGTAAGAAATGCTGGGCGGCATTTTCCAGCGACACGCCGCCGGCCCTGCTCTGCCTGGGAGCGGAGTTGGAGATCGTGGGGCCGGTAGGTACGCGGCGTATGGCCATCAAAGATTTCTACACTAATGTGGGCGACGCGCGCATGCGGCTGGAGCCGCATGAAATGATTACACGCGTCTTTCTGCCCGAGTCGACCGCGGGCTGGAAAGGCAGCTACATGAAGCTGCGCATCCGCGGATCCATTGACTATCCGCTGGCCGGCGTGGCCGTGACGTTGCGGCAGAATGGCGGCCCGGTGCAGGCAGCGCGCATGGCTATTACTGCGGTGAACCCCGCTCCGCTGCTGGTGCCCGGAATAGAGCAGGTGCTTGCGGGAAAGCGTGTGGATGAAACTTCCGCAGCCGCCGTGGGCGAGTTGGCGGCCAAGACCGGCAAGCCTCTTACTACTTCTGCGCTCACTCCTGAATATCGGCGCGAGATGGTGCGCGTGTTCGCGAAGCGGGCGCTGCTGGCCGCTGCCGCGAGCTAGCCGATGTTCGACCCCGATCATCTTTGCGTGGTGCTGGTTGCTGCGCGCAATCCGCTGAATATTGGTGCATCCGCGCGCGCCATGAGCAACTTCGGTTTTTCGAAGCTGCGAGTAGTGAATCCGTACAGTCTCCCGTTTCGCGAAGCGCGCTCAGCTGTGGGCGGGGCTGACCTGCTCCAGCAGGCGGAAGAATGCGCGACTCTGGCCGAGGCCGTCGCCGATTGCTCGCTGGTGGTTGGCACCTCAGCTTTGCAGCATCGCGAGCTGCGCCATCCGGTACACCGGCTGGAGAAAGCAGCCGAACTGATTCAGAAAGCCCTCAGCACGGGGCGGGTTGCGCTGGTCTTCGGTTCAGAGAAACGCGGACTTTCGAAGGAAGACCTGAGTCACTGTCACTGGATTCTCCGTATTCCCACGCGAGAAGAGCACAGCTCGATGAATCTGGGGCAGGCGGTGGCGGTTTGTCTCTACGAACTGGTGCGCAGCTCGGGTGACGCCGAAAAACCGGAGCACGCGGTGACAGATAAGACACAACCGGCTACATCGGCGGGCCTGGAGCGACTCACGCGAGTATTGCTGCAATCGCTTGAAGCGAGCGGCTATGCCAAGCAAGGCACTGCAGCAGCAGCCGAAGAGAATGTCCGCCGGCTGGTTCGCCGCCTTAGTCTGCACTCGGAGGATGCAGAGCTGCTGCTGGGCATGCTGCGGAAGGTTCTCTGGAAATTGGAGCAGCAAGGCTGATTGCCGAATCCGTGACTTACCTGCCGACATCCAAAGGTCTTTAACTGGAAAGGACCGCACTCAATGAGCAATCCTTCTGTCCTCGCAGAACACGCAATCGCTTCCACAACCATTCGCGGATATGCCGCAACGTCTGCTACTTCCGCCGTCGCTCCGTTTTCATTTTCCAGGCGCGAGCCGCTGCCCAACGATGTCCAGATTGAAATTCTCTACTGCGGAGTCTGCCATTCCGATCTGCACACCGTTCGCAACGAATGGCAGAACACGATTTACCCGGTTGTGCCCGGACATGAAATCGTGGGACGCGTGACAGGTGTGGGTGAGAAGGTGAAG
>DATEGH010000286.1:0-9236 GCA_035280185.1 Terriglobales bacterium | reverse complement strand
ACCTATCCGTTACAGAGATTTCAACCGTCTCTGGTATATCTCGCATTGTCGAATTGAGCGTAATCCATCGATCAAAGGTGGCCTTGCAGTTCATACGGATGGACAGGAACTAGTCTCCTCCAAGCCAGCGCAGGAACCTTCTTCTCTTCCAGCCTCAGCTCCTCGCCCTTACTTGGAGGTTGAGGATTCAATAGGAGCTGCTTTTGGCAAGACCGCATTCAAGTTCACAAATCGCGGAGGAGAAGTAGCGCACAACGTCCAAGTGCAGCCTTTTGTTGCCGACCATCTAACTGTGGTGTTCGATTTAATTCCGACCATCCCAAAAGGAGAAGAGAGAAGCACGATTCCGAATATTCCGGGACGGGGGATTATGCAGCAACACGACGTTCTCTCCCTGATGGTCCGCGAGTGGGATGCGGCTTTTGCTAATGCAGAGTTGGCGGATAAGGACAGGATTGAGGAGTGGTCGAAAGAAATCGTGATTACCTACGAAGACTATGCAGGCAAACGATTCGAGGCAACTATGGAACTGGTGGTGTTTCCGATTGAACGGACTATGAGAGATCGAAACGCATTTGGGAATCCGCACCAGCAGTACAAAACTGTTGAGGTGCGAAAGATCAAATTTAGGCCATTGCAATGACAAAGACATACGAGTACGACGAAGGCCCGAAGGCCCGCAAAAACTTCGAAGAGGGCATGAAAGCTCTGTTCCAGGTTCCAAAAGAATCAGCGCCAGCAAAGAAAAAGCCCGCTAAGAAGCGGGCTAAGAAGACCAGCGCACGCGGCGTTTCCCGCGATTCTGGCGGCGAGGCTTGAACCGTTTGGAATCAGGGCTGCTCTGCACGACGACCGATCAACTCATCGTAGGTAAGGCGTTTATCGGCTATTTGCGGGAAGGCCATCTCAAAGCGGTTTGAATCACTCACGAAACGCTTCTTAGTTGCACGATGGTTGTAACGAAAAATCTGCTCATCGAGATAGCGGAACAGATGAAAAGGTTCAACAGAAATATAAGTCCCATGCAATCCGCGCTTCACCAGCGACCAGAAATTTTCGATGCCGTTCGTGTGTACCTGTCCATCTACATACGTTTCCGCGTGGTCAACGATCTGGTGAAGATAATCTTTGTACAGTCCCCAATATCCTGTAGCGTCATCGGTAGAGAGCTTGGTTCCGGGTTCGACGTTCTCTCTCACCAGAGCATGAAGAACGGGGCGAGCAGTGCTCGGGACTACATGCGCTCTCA
The DNA here is from genome assembly GCA_035280185.1 of Terriglobales bacterium. Classification (GTDB taxonomy): domain Bacteria; phylum Acidobacteriota; class Terriglobia; order Terriglobales; family Acidobacteriaceae; genus Angelobacter. The sequence goes on along the minus strand of DATEGH010000286.1, from coordinate 7,987 downwards.
CTCTTCCCCCGCGCTCAAGAACACCCGCAACGATGGTTTTGTTGTCGTATCCGTTGCGGAAAAATCTAGCTCTCTTGTCTTTGTGCATGAAGCGGGCCTTACCGCCGATGTAAGTTTCATCTGCTTCGACGTGCCCTTGCAGTTTTCCCGAGTGCGTCTCATGGAGTGCCAAGCGGAGGCGCTGCAGCATGAACCAAGCGGTCTTTTGTGTGACTCCCAAAGCCCGATGAATCTCAAGGCTGCTGACTCCGTTCTTACAGTTAACCAACATCCAAAAAGCAGTCATCCACTTATCGAGAGCGATAGGCGAATCCTCGAAAACCGTTCCCACTTTCAAGGTGAACTGCTTTTGGCAGTCATAGCAAAACCAAATTCTCCGCGTCTTGATGAACGAGTGCTTTGCACCACCACAGCGCGGGCAGGTGACTTTTCCGTTCGGCCAACGAAGCTCACAGGCGTAATCAAAAGCCCGTTGCGGATCGGAGAAGTAAACAATCGCTTCTTGCAAGGTCTTTGGTTTGTTCATGCTGAAATCTTGCCATATGTTCGCCTGTGTGTCAAGTATATAATTACCCTCGGCATCCCATGATCTAAAGGACTTAGCGGACGAGATCCCACAAAGAAGCAAATGGCAATTGGCAGTTGGCCAAACCAAGAGCTCACCCTCACCCCGGCGCACGAAGCGTGCGCCGGGGACCCGGACCACAAAGGACGCGGAGCCGGTCCCAATCCGCGCTCATCTGCGCAAATCCGCGGTAAGGTTTTGGTTTTCCAATTTTCAATCTTTGGCAATTTCGGCGATTATGGCAATGTCTTCATTCATACCTCAGCGCCACTACCGGGCTAACCTTCATCGCGCGTCGCGCTGGCAGATAGCAGGCCAGCAGCGCTACCAGGCACAGCATCGCCGCCACGCCGACGAACGTTACCGGATCGGTGGGGCTGACACCGAACAGCATGCTGGCCATCAGACGTGTGAGCAGAAGCGCGGCGATCACGCCAATCCCGATGCCTGCCAGCGTCATGCGCGCGCCATCGCGCAGCACCATGCGGAGAACGTCCAGCGGCTGGGCGCCCAGCGCCATGCGTACGCCAATCTCCTGCGTGCGCTGGCCCACGAGATACGAAAGCACGCCGTAGATCCCGATGCTCGCCAGCACCAGCGCCAACGCGGCAAACACTCCCAGCAGCGTCATGGTAAAGCGCTTGCCGGCAATGCTGTCGGCGACGGTTTTTTCCATGCTTTCCGGATTGAAGCTCACCATCTCGCCGTTGAACTCCAGCACCCGTCGTTGCAGCGTCTTGAAGTCGGGATCGCCGGAGCGCTTGGTGCGCACAAAGATGTCGCCGCCCAGGCCGCCGAGCACGATGTACTTGTCCGGAATCTGCGCAAACGGCACATACATCTGCGCCTGCATGGGATTCGACGCGTCGGAGTCGAGTCCCCATTGATTCACATGTCCCACAATTCCGATGATCTGCGGGTTGGGCACCTTGTCCGGGTTCGAAGGATCGGTATTGAAGTCCAGATACTGGCCGATCGGGTCTTGCCCGTGGAAATACTTGTCCGCCAGTGCCTCATCAATGACGACGACGGCCGGAGCTTGCGTGTTATCGGCCGCGGTGAAGAAGCGTCCGCGCTTCAGCGAAATGCGCATCAGCTTGAGATAGTCGGGCTCCACCACGTACTCGAGCGCCATGGCCAGATCGCTCTGGTGCGCCGGTTTCGGTTTGCCCACAAACCAGAAGTACTCTTCGTCGTCGCCCTCCATGGGATGCGCGCCCGCGCTGAAGGAAACCTCTTCCACTCCGGGCGTCGAAGCCAGCTTGTCGTGAATCTCGCGATAAGCGGAGCGCATGGTTGCGGCGGAAACGTGCTTGAACGAATCCGGTCCCGAGACATCAAACGTGAGCACGTTGCGCGGATCGTAGCCGGGATCGAGGCCCCAGAGCTGCACCAGCGTTCGCAGCATCAGGCCTGCGCCGATGAGCAGCACCAGAGCCATGGCCATTTCGCCCACGACGAAGAACGCTTGCGCGCGGCTGCGCTTGCCTGCTACGCCTCGTCCGGCGTCTTTCAGCGTGCCGCCGACGTTGGCATGCGCCGTCTTCCACGCCGGCGCCAGCCCAAACACCACGCCCGCAAGCACCGAGACGAGCAGTGTGAACAGCAGGACGCGATAGTCCAGGCCGATTTCTTCTGCGCGCGGCAGCGTGCGCGGCATCGCAGCCAGAGCGGCCATGGTGCCGAACTTGGCCAGCAGCAGCCCCAGCGCGCCGCCGATCAGCCCCAGCAGAACGCTTTCGGTGAGCAGTTGCCGGACCACTCGCTTCTGTCCGGCACCCAGCGCGATGCGCACCGCGAACTCGTGTTGCCGCGCCGTCGAGCGCGCCAGCAGCAGGTTGGCCACGTTCACGCACGCGATCAGCAGAACAAATGCCACAGCGCCCAGCAGCACCAGCAGGATCGGCCCGAGTTCGCCGATCATCTCTTCTTTCAGCGGCAGCAGGTACGCGCGCTTGTCGGAATCAATATCGGGATACGCTGCAGCCAGATCGCGCGAGACGCGGTCCATGTCTCCGCGCGCCTGGTCAATCGTTACACCCGGTTTCAGGCGGCCGATCCCGTCCAGTCCCCAGCCGGAACCGCGCTTGCTGTAAAAAAGCGGCTCGTTGTATTCGCCCACAGGAACGTAAACTTCGAAGGCCGGTCCGCCGCGCTGGAAGTTCTGAATGTGCAGATGGAAGCTCGAAGGCACCACGCCGATGACCGTCCGCGACTCGCCCTCCAGCAGCAGGCGCTTGCCGATGATGTCGTGCGCACCGCTGATGTCGTGCGCACCGCCGAACTTGCGCTTCCACAGCCCTTCGGTAATCATCACCGTTGGATTCGCGCCCAGCCGGTCTTCGTCCGCGGTGAAGGTGCGCCCCCTCAGCGGCTTCACGCCCAAAATCTCAAAGAAGCCGGCGGAAAGCATCGCGCCGTGCAACCGCTCCGGCTCGCCTTCGCCGGAAAGACTGAACCCGGCGGAGCGATACGCGGCGATGGCCGAGAACGTGGTGTTCATCCGCCGCCAATCCACAAAGTTCGGATACGAGATGGAGCCGTTCTTAAAATTCGGAATGGACTCGAACACCGAAACCAACTGCCCGCTCTCCGGGAAGGGAAGCGGGTTGATCAGGATTCCATTCACCACGGAGAAGATCGCTGTATTGGCTCCAATGCCGAGCGCCAGCGTCAAAATCGCAATCGTTGCAAATCCCGGCGCTTTGGCCAGCATCCGGAACCCGTAGCGAACATCTTGAATCAGAGTTTCAAACCAGGCGGGTTGCATAACTTCTTTGGACTCCAGAAACGGCTAAGAGATAGCTTAAAGCCAAAGGAGAAAAATCCTCGACAGGATGCGACAAAGTTTCAGGGCATGACTTCAGTCGTTACGGAGAGACTCTTACCAACCGGCAGAAGTGTCAGGGCATGACTTTAGTCGTGCCGTCTTGGCTTGGAAAATACGGGCTTTAGCCCCTGCGCGCCAATTAGAACTATAAAGCTCTTTAAGTGCGACATAGGTTACGCTTCCTCCAGAGCTGCCCAATTATGTTACGTCCGACAAAGGTTATAACTACTTGGATTTCTTCACGCTGAAGCGCAACCTGCTCTGAACAAATCCCGGGATGCTTGCGCGCCTATTCTCGTTGCGTCCTTTGCGATCTTTGCGGTTTCACTCTTGCACGTCCCCCGCTCCTTCCGTCATATGTAATACGTGTTTCAACGGTTCCGGGTTCCGTGGCTTCTCCGTTCCGCATCCAACTGCTTGCGAAGGAGACGTTATGCCTATTGATCCCGTTTGCAAGATGCACGTGGGCACGGCCGAAGCGGCCGGCAGTCTCGACTACCACAATGAAACCGTGTACTTCTGCTCGCTGGAATGTGAAAAGAAGTTTGAGAAAGATCCTGACCGCTACATGCACAGCATGACCGACGAGGAGAAAATCGCAAGCTGACTCCCGGCCCGTAACCGCCGCTGCCGGCTGCTAAAATGGCTCCATGCCAGAGGTGAAAGCAGTCCGGCTGACGGAGCAGGTGAAGGCCGCGGGTTGAGCCAGCAAGCTGAGTCCGGCGGCGCTGGACGCGGTGCTTGGGAAATTAGCCCGGCAGCATGATCCCAATGTCCTGGTCGGCTTCGATAAAGCCGACGACGCGGGCGTGTATCAACTCTCTGACAAGCTGGCGCTCGTCCACACCGTCGATTTCTTTACTCCCATTGTTGACGATCCCTTCACCTTCGGCCAGATCGCCGCTACCAACTCTCTGAGTGATGTCTACGCCATGGGCGGGCGTCCGCTCAACGCGCTGGCGATGGTCTGCTTCCCGGAAAAAGGCGATCTCGCCATCCTCGAGCAGATTCTGGCTGGCGGACTTTCCAAGATGATGGAAGCCGGCTGCACCGTCATCGGCGGCCACAGCGTGCGCGATCCTGAGATCAAGTTTGGCTACGCCGTTACCGGGACCATTCGTCCCGACCGCATTCTCGCCAACTCCGGAGCCCAGGTGCTCGATGCGCTGGTCCTCACCAAAGCACTCGGCACCGGAGTCATCTCCACCGCCATCAAGCGCGGACGGGCAAAAGAAACATGGATCGAAGGCGCCGTCCACTCCATGACCACGCTGAACGCGCGCGCGGCGGAAATCGCCCAGAGCGAAAGATTCAACGTCCACGCCGCCACTGACATCACCGGCTTTGGTCTGATCGGCCACGCGCGTGAAATGGCCGCAGCCAGCGGAGTCAGCGTTCGCCTCAACTCTGCCAAAGTACCCGTGCTTAGCGGCGCCATGGACTGCGTTCGCGCCGGATACATCCCCGGCGGCCTCACCGCCAACCGCGAATTCGCCGAATGCCACGTGCGCTTTGAAAAGAGCGTGCCGGAGGAAGTGCGGACCATCCTCTTTGACCCGCAGACCGCCGGCGGTCTCCTGCTCGCCGTGGCCCAGCAGGATGCCGAAGGTCTGGTTTCCGCCCTGCAACGGGCCGGAGTGCAAGCCGTGGCAATTGGAACCGCTCTCCCGGCGTCCAAGCCGCTGATTCAGGTGTATTGATTGAGTTCTTCTGCGGCACGGCCTTCATCGACGTTGAGTCCAGTGAAAATCTTGACCGCACTCTATGCACCAGATTGACCCGTACTCAGACAGCAATGAACGTGGAAGATGAAGCTTCACTGCAGAGGGTGACGAACTTGTTGCAGCGGCGGCGAAGGAATAGCTTCTCGAGCGAAATGAAGTTCGCAAGCTTCTCCTCATTGGCCGTTGTGGTTGTCCTAAAACTTGATCAGGCGTTGTTGCTCGCCAGTTGAGACCCAGGTCGAGAGTACCCGGATACCAACTTTTGCCCACTGGGTACTTCGAAACAGTACCAGAGTTCCCAACCCATTCCGGAGCTTCCTCTCAAGAGGAATGCGTCTACTAACCTTAGTTTCCAGCCATTTGACTGCTCAAAGTGAAAGCTGAAACTACATTGGAACCAGAGTTGCTCGTCAGAGTTCCTGGAAAGTATGTAGCAACCACTGCAAGTAGCAAGTTCCATCGGGCCCTTTAACAAACTCAATCCTCAACTGCCCAAGGAGCATGAGTATGCCGGTCCGTAAAGATTGTTTCGCTTCTTTTCTAAGGCTTTTAGCTCTGTTCACCCTCGCTTTGGCCAGCGCCATCGGTGCCTCCGTAGCCAATGCCCAAAGTTATCTGAATGCCACAGGCAGTCCAACCTTCACTACCGCAATGCCGGTAGAGATGGGCTTTGTCAATGTGGCCAATGGAAACTTGCATCTTGAGATTCCATTGGCGTCATTTCCGCAGCGCGGCAGTCTGCACTATAACGCCCGGCTGGTTTATGACAGCTCGATCTGGAAAGTTTCTGGAGGCGCCTGGCAAGCCACGAATGTTCCAAATTCCATGGGAGGATGGCGTCTACTGACCGGCGGTGAAGCGGGAACAGTCACGTTTACCAACGGCAGCAAAGCTTGCGATACTCCTCCTCCGATTCAGTTCAGGAGCTTCCATACGTCATTTGTCTGGACCGCGCCGAACGGGACTACCCACCGGTTTCCCATATTCACCATGCAGGACCGCACCATCTGCCAGGAAGGCGTGAGCTCTGATACCGAATTTGCAGACGATTCGTCCGGCTACATGATGGTGGTCACAAACTACACTTCAGCCACGGTTTATGCCCCTGACGGAACTGAGGTTTTTCCCACCGTCATGGATACCAACGGCAACTTCTTCTCCAAAGATGGAAGCGGACAAATCATTGACACTCTGGGGCGCACACCAATCACGGTCTCGACTAATGGGAATACGATTACTTACGGCATTCTCAACACCCAGGGCGGCCGATCTAACGTGGTCGTTACGACGACTCCGGTTTCAACGAACACATCCTTCGGCCAGAGCGGCGTGGCTGAGTGCACGAATCCCACCACCTGCTCGTTCACGGCAATTCAGTCCATCACCTTTGCCGATGGCAGCAGTTACACCTTCAACTACGATTCAGGAACCACCGCGGGGCATTTTGGCGAATTGACCAGCATGAAGCTGCGCACCGACACTAACCCAAACGGTACGGTGAACTATGGCTACACGACATTCGCCGACGGTGCGGGAAATCATAGCCGCTGGCTTACTTCCAAAGCCGTCGGCGCGAACACCTGGAATTACACGCCACTTGCTCAAGGCCAGACAGCGCAGCAGGTCACGGTGAAAGATTGCCTGCAGAACAGCATCGTTTATTCCTTCACGCTGAACAACGGCGCGTGGGTGAGCAGCGCAGACTATCGTGACCCAAACCAGGTCAGCCTCGGGACAGTCACGAACACCTGGGATATGAGCAACTCCTGCTCGCCGAATAGCAACTGCACAGGTGCGGCATTGGTCCGCAAGTTGAGCACACTAACCCAGTTCCCCAGCGGTTTGGCGAAAACGGTTACATATTCCTACTTGTCCGCCACCACCGGGCAAGTCAGTGAGATCGACGAGACGGATTATGGCACGAGCACGCTTCCCATCATAAGAAAAACCCTCTTCAGCTACGCGCCGCTGACCAATGCCGTGAGCAAGCCATCGCAGGTCACCGTAGAGGACGGTTCCAGCCATGCCGTTTCCCAGACGAATTTTACTTACGATGAAGGCCAGCTGGCGCCTACCTCCAGCGTTCCGCAACACAATGCCGTCACCGCATCCCGCGGCAACCTGACCACATTGACCCAGTGGATCGTTCCCGGTTCCACAAGTCTCAGCACAAAATTTACGTACGACGATACAGGCAACCTGCTCAGCCGGACCGATCCTCTCCTCTCTCCCACAAATTTCAGCTACGCTGATAATTTCTCTGATGGCATCAACCGCAATACCCTAGCTTATCTCACCCAGGTCACGCTCCCAAGCACGGGCTCACCAGCAGTTGCGCATTTTTTGAAGTTCCAGTACGAAGTGAACACCGGCCTCAAGACCCAAACCACCGATTTCAATAATCTCAACACTACCTACGTCTCCGATCCCCCGGCCCTCACCCCGTTTCGCTTGCTTCAGACCACCTTTGCGGATGGCGGACAGATGACTTTGACCTACAATTCGGCCATCAATATCAGTCAAAGCCAGCTCATCACGTCCTCACAGGCCCTAACCAGCGCCACGATTTTCGATAACCTTGGCCGCGTTTCCCAGCAGCAGCTCACCTCTGATCCCGCGGGAACCGACATAGTTGATACAAGCTACAACGGGAACGGGCAGGTGGCCTCTGTTTCAAATCCCCACCGCAGCGGGGCGAGTCCCACGGACGGAACCACCCAGCTCACCTACCTATGATTGAGTCAACTGGTTTTTTGAACCCTTGATATTCCGTACAGTTGGGCAGATCTCATTCTGGGCGCCAGCAGAAGAAAAAAAGAGAGTTTTCTTTTTGTTCCTTTGCCCGCGATGGCAGCTTTCCCGCGGCAA
>DATEGH010000285.1:0-11006 GCA_035280185.1 Terriglobales bacterium | reverse complement strand
CTCTTCAGCGTTGATCTTGCGCCTGCACGCAATGACGAAGGCGCTATGGTGACATGGCTTTCGCGCGCACAGCAGCACCGGCAAGTGGATTTCAGCTACTTCCATAGCAACACGCAACTGCTCCAGGGCAAGCTCGCCCTGACTACGGCCACTTTGAGCTACACGCAGCGGATCACGCAAAATACCAACATCGTAGGCTCCGTAGGCGAGGTCGCAACCGCCTCCAACGGAACCAGCGACCGTCATCCAGTGTTCATGGCATCGCTCCAGCACCGCTTCTACTCCGCGCCCAGCTTCCTTCTTCCCGGACGCCACGGAATCATTCAGGGCCATGTCTTCCGTGACGACGATGCTACGGCGGTCTTCCGCGACCAGCCCGTAATCAGCGAGGTTGAAGTTCGGCTCGACGATCAGCGCGTGACCCACACTGACGCCAGGGGCTTCTACGCTTTCCGCCACGTGCCTTATGGCGTACACAGGGTTGAAGCCAAAATGCAAAGCGCTGACCCTTTCTACTACACCACCGATTCTCCAGCGACCACCGATATCAACAACACGGTGGATTTCGGCGTCAACTTTGCCAAAGGACAGGTCTTCGGTTACGTGATAAACGACGCTGGAGCAGGCATCGGCAACGTTGCCGTTGAACTTCGTGGAGAGAAATTCACCCGCCGCGCGATCACCGGCGGCAGCGGCAAGTTCAGCTTCCCAGGGCTTCCCGCAGGCACTTACACTGTCACCACAGTTCCCGAATCCTATCCTGCGGGATATTCGCTCCAGGCACTGGAGCAACAGCAGGCCGTGGTTGATCCTGGGCAGCCTGCCAGCGTGAAGTTCTCCGCCAAGGCAATGCGCTCCATTTCAGGAAAAGTGCTGGTTTACGATAACCAGGCGCTCAAGACAGTGCCTTTCCCAGGAGCGACGGTCCATCTGAAGGAACTCTCTCTGGAAGCAAAGACCGGCGAGAACGGCGCGTTTATCTTTCGCTCGCTGCCCGCCGGAACCTACACCATTGTGGTGGAACATCAGGGAAAAGAAATTACCAGGCAGATCGTGCTCCCTACCGGCCCAGCCAACATCCGCGATATTGAACTGAACGCGGGAACGAAATAATCGCTATTGCACCGCGATTGCAGTTTCGCGGAGCGGTTCCGGCTCCTGAATCTCTCCGCCCTCCACCGCCCGCGTCGCTTTCTGAAAATCCGGCGTCAGCATCACCAGTCGCCCATGGCGCAGCACCAGGATCAAATCACATTCCTTCACCGTGCTCAGCCGATGAGCAATGATGAACGTCGTCCGCCCGCGGATGAGCTGCTCCGTGGCCTGCATGATCTCCTGCTCGGTGTGGATGTCCACAGCGCTTGTAGGCTCGTCGAAGATCAGAACGGGAGCGTTCTTCAGGAAGGCGCGTGCAATAGCAAGTCTCTGCCGCTGGCCGCCGGAGAGCCGGCAGCCGCCATCGCCGACTTTTGTATCGTAGCCATTCGGCAGCGCAAGGATGAAGTCTTCCGCGCGCGCCGCGCGGGCTGCGGCCATGATTTCTTCGCGGGTAGCTTCGTTGCGCCCGTAAGCAATGTTCTCCGCCACGGTGGCTGAGAACACTACCGGCTCCTGCAGCATGATCGAAAATTGTCCACGCAAGTCCGCCAGCCGGTAGCTTCGCAGATTGGTTCCGTCCAGCAGGATCTCGCCTTGTTCGGGATCGTAAAAGCGCGTGAGTAGATTCATCAGCGTGCTCTTGCCGGATCCGCTGGCGCCGATGATGCCCACCCGCGCGCCTGCCGGGATCTCAAAACTGACCCGATCCAACGCGCGGCCTGACGATGGATAGCTGAAACTTACGTTGCGGAATTCCACATCGCCGCGCGCCCGCTCCAGTTCCAGAGCCTGCTCTGACTCGTTGATTTCCGGCGCTTCATCCATCAGCGCCACCGCGCGATAGATGCTTACCATCCATCCCTGCAGTTCCGGCAGCTTGCCGCTGATGGTTTTGAGCGGCTCGTAAAGTTGCGTCATGTAAGCCATTACCAGCAGCAGTTCCCCCAGCGTGAGAATGCCGGCGCGAACATGGTCCACGCCAACCCACATCGCGGCAGCCGTTCCAATAGCGATCGTGGTGGTGATGAGCACATGAAAGAGCGCCTGGACTGAAGCAACCCTCACTTGCTCCTGCATGCGATGGCGCGAGCGCAGGCGGAAGCGCTGGTCTTCAAAATCTTCCTGCCCGAAGGCTTTCACCACGCGAATGGAAGAGAGCGCTTCGTAGAGCACCAGCATGGCCGAGCTGTCGAGCCTTTTCACGTCATCCCATCCGGCATGCGCGCGGCGGCTCGATTTGCGCGCCAGAAGAAACAATAGCGGCGAGACTGAAACGGCAATCATCGCCAGCACCCAGTCAATCTTTACCGTCACGTAGAGCAGGCCGAAGAAGGTGAAGGCTGAGCTCACCAGCGGCATCACTCCCTGCAAAAACACGTACTGGATGGCTGGGGCATCGTTCTGGATGCGATAGGCGAGTTCGTTGGTGCCGCGGGAGTCGTGAAACATCAGGCACATGCGCTGGACGTGCCAGAAAAGCTGGGTCCGGAAGTCGAGCACCAGCTTCTCGCCCGTGAAGGTTTGCAGCAGCCATGCCGCAAACGATTGCAGGTTCATGGCGATGCTGAGCACCAGCAGCAATCCAACGGCTACGGCCAGGCTTCCGCTTCGCGACGAGTGCATCCATCCCGGCACAAGCATCTGGAGCACCGAAGGCAAGGGACGATTACCGATGACATTGTCCACCGCGATTTTCAGCGGGAAGGCAAGCAGCAGCGCGATGGGCGCCGCGACCAAGTTCAGAACAAAGATGACCGAAAGATGCGGCCAATAAGGACGAGCCAGCCGCAGGAGGTACCGGTAAGCAGTACGTTTGTCAGCAATATGAGGTTCCATGGCCCAGACACTCGCACCCATCCCCCAACACGCGGGGCTGCAATTTCTCTCATTAGGGGGAGCTCTGAATCAGATAGTAGCAACAGTTGCAGAGAGGTAAGTTCCTTTTTACAAAATCTTTTCAGGGAGCAGGTAGGTGATTAACCGGAGGTTCTACTGAGGCGAACCATACTCTCACGCGGCAGGTCGCTCTTCGGCGGCCTCATCCAGGAGTACGATGCCGGGCTGCGCGTCGGATGCGACGTACTCGCTGATCAGCACGGAAACTAATACCGCTGTTGGCATGGCCACCAGCATGCCGACAATTCCGGCGAAGGCCTCGCCCAGAATGAGCGCAACGATGATCGTAACCGCCGGAATATCAACTTTGGATTCCATGATCCGTGGGTTGAGCACGGCATTCTCTACGTTGTGATAGATGACAAAGAAAATCACTACTCCCAGCAGCTTGGAAAACGAGCTCATGGCCGCAACCAGTCCGGCCACAATCACAGTAATAATCGGCCCGAGCACCGGGATCACATTGATGAAGCCGGCAAAAACAGCCAGCGCGTAGAAGTACTTGATGTGCAGCAGCCAGAACACTACAAAAGCCGAGCTGCCGTGGATGAGCATCAGAATCGCCTGGCCGGAGAGCCAGCGTTGCATGCGACGGCCTCCGCGCAGCAGGGTGCTATGTACGCGCGGCTGGTTCTTCGCGGGAAATAGCGTGACCAGCCAGTGGATTGCGCGCCGACCATCGATCATGAAGTAGGCGGCCGCCAGCAGCGTGGCGCCGAAAGCAATGATGTCATTCGTAAGCTTTTGCGGCTGGAAGTTTCGCTGCGCGAATTCTTTAACATAGGCATTGATCTGCTCCGCGCTGATATGAACCGCCGGTATGGTGTGGTGCATCCATTGCTCAATCTGGTCAAGGCGCTGCGGCCAGATCTGCTGGATGTTTTTGAGATCGGCCAGCAGCCGCGGAGCAAAGAAGACCAGCACCAGCAGGATCGCCAGCAGAATTGCGCCAAACATCAGCAGCACTGAAGCGCCTACGCTCGGCGTCCACCGCCAGATACGGAGCCGATGGATGCGCTGCACCACGGGATCGAGCAGCACCGCGACGAGGATGCTTACATAAATCAGCAGCAGAGCGTGCCGCAGCACGTATGCCAGGTACAGCAGGATTCCCACGCCAAAGCAAAACAGGATGATCGTCCGGTAGCGTTCCCACATGCGTTTGATTAGATGGAGAAAGCATTCAAGCCGCGTAGCCCTTTCGCTGCTTTTCTTTCCTCTGGATCGGCTACCTCATGACAAGATTCAACTGGACTTCCGGTAGGTTGACGCGGATGATCCGATGTCCCGATCTCCCGATGAATAATGCGCTTGAACTTGGCGGGGTGCTCATCCGCAGCCCTCTTTCGCCCGTCGCTGACCATCAAAGCCTTAGCGGGAGGGCCGAGATGAAGAGCACAGGTCGAATGGATGACGCGCATCCAGTCAAGGGACTGCTGGCGGGAGCAGCATCCGGACTCGTTGGTGCCTGGGCCATGAACCAGTTCCAATCCGCTTGGAGCAAGGCTTCAGAACAGCTCAAGTCGGGCGAGCAGAACAAAACATCGCAGAGCGAGCAGAAGCAAAGCCAGGAAGAGCAGGAAGACGCCACCATGAAGGCAGCCGGCAAGCTGGCGAAAACTGCGCTCGGTCGCGACCTGAGCAAAGAGGAAAGGAAGAACGCCGGGGCGCTGGTGCACTACGCCGTCGGAACCTTCTCAGGGGCAGTTTATGGCCTATTGGGAGAGTACCTTCCGCTGGCGCGCATCGGCTTTGGCACTGCTTTCGGCGCTGCTCTGTTCCTGTTGGCCGATGAACTCGCCGTGCCTGCTCTGGGTCTCTCCGGCAAAGCTACCGAGGCTCCGCTCTCGTCACATCTGTACGGCCTCTCCTCGCATTTGGTCTATGGGGCGAGCGCGGAGGCGGTGCGTCGCGGAATAGACATGGCTGCTTGAAAGACAGTTATGCGATGCCGTATTTGTCTTTCAAGAAGCTGCGTAATCCGCGAGGCAGAACGACTGCCAGTTCCTGCCAGGTAAGCACCTTGCAGCGCACTCGGAGCTCTGTTGTGCGGACACAGCGCATGATCGTGTGCCACGCCTCCAGCAGATCCGGGCGGCGCGCGTCCAGCATGACGCAGAAGCTCATATCGCTCGCGTGAGCGGCGAGCACATTGCGGATGAGTTGGTACGACGAATAGCGCTCGCCGGAGCGTGGAAGGTCGGCGATATCAAACGTCTGCTCAAGATCGCGATAGCTCTCCACCAGCGGAGCCGGCGCGGTCTGAAAGTCCGATTCGGTCAGCTTAGACTCCACCAGCAGTCCGCCCAATTTCATATCCACTTCCGTGCGGTCGAAGCGTTTTCTTGCGCCCCGCAGTGTCACGCGCGCGGGATATCCGAACTGCGGCACGTCAATGGTTTCCGTGCCCAGCATGCCCGCCACAGTCTTGCTGCGGCACACCCCGGGACAGCAGAAGACGTTCATGAGCAGCGCGTCAGAGCTGGTGCAGGAATCCAACTCGCGCCAGCGACGCTCGGCGCGGGGCAGTGAATGTCGCGCCTGCGCATGCACTTTCTCAAGGCGGCGTGACCACTCATCGCGTCGCAGGATCGCGCGGTAACTTGGCCCGTAGAAATTTCCGTGCCGCTCGCTTCCGGTTCAGGCGCGTAAACTGTCACCGGTAAAGCGCCATAACTGGCAACATGCTCGAGCGAATGGCGGCGGGCAAACTCTGCGTTGCGAGCGCACAGTTCGCGCCTCAACTCGGCGGCAAAATGGCCGCTGGGCCGGGCGACTGTTGGAGCCGACACCATCCCGGATAGAATCTCACAGTCGGAGGAAATCCCATGGCAACTGCACCGCAGCCGCGCGTCTATTTTGAAAACAGCCAGCCGATTTTGCGCGTCGAGAACATGCAGGCCAGCCTACGCTTCTATGTGGACCAATTAGGATTTCAGAACGCTGCGTGGGGCGGCGACGACTTCACCAGCGTGAATCGCGATCGTGCGGGTATTTATCTGTGCCGGGGCGGCCAGGGAGGCGGCGGAGCCTGGATATGGATCGGCGTGGAAGATGTGGAGAAGCTGCAGGAGGAACTCACCGCGCGTGGAGTCGCGATCCGCATGCCCCCGACGAACTATTCTTGGGCGGTAGAAATGCATGTCGTAGACCCGGACGGCAATGTGATCCGCTTTGGCTCGGAACTTAAGCTTAGCTGAGGCGAACTGTTTGTTACGAAGGTAACCCTGAGGAGCACATCACCGTAATCAAACATCAATTTGCCATCATCCTAAATAGCTTGATTATTAAGGGCTTTAATGCCCGGTCGCTTGCCTCTGGCTCCTTTGACTGGCCAAGAAGGCGGATGGTACAGTTATTTATCCTATTTGGCGCAGAATTTCATTGATTTTGGTGGCCCTCCTGGCCCACAATTCAAGCCAAATTTAGGCCCTAACCGGCCGGAGTCTTTTTCGGTGACTCCGCCCCCTGAAGGAGAGTTGAAGGTCACCATGGCACAACCAACCGCAGCGCCGGTCTTTACGTCGCTGAATTACCTGTTTTCCCACTTGGATGGAAAAACAGTCGCGCATTGCCTCGACTTGGACATTGTGACTAGCGGGGCAGATTTGCGCGAAGCTGAGCAGAGTCTGAACGCGCTGGTTCTGCGTCAGCTCAGCATTTGTTTCATTAGCGGTAACTTTGACCAGCTCCGTTTTAAAGCGCCGTCTGAATATTGGGAGATGTCGCAAAAAGCGCGGCTGTTAGAAACTGTCAGGCTTGAAGTGGAAATTCCTCCTGTTGTAATACCTGTGACGAAGAAGTGGAGTATTCCCGTCACCAGAGCCGAAAGCATGGAGCCGATCGCAGCATAACGTCAGAATATGCGCCTTCAAGCTCTTCTTACAGAATTTAAGAACCGCGGATTGAAAGTCGGCATTGTCAACCGCTGGGAACAATCTGGAAGGAACGGGGTCACCTTGGGTGACCCCGATAAATTCTTCCCTTATCCATCCGGCCCTCTTTACCCTATCGACACTACAGGTCGGAGTGATGATCCAGAACTCTCTGCTGAGGAAGTGAAGGCCATTCGGCGGCGGTTCGGCGTGGAACGCATCGGTTAAATTTTGTAAGGCCGCTGCTCTCTCGAGAGTGGCACGGCTATAGAATGCCAGCAATTGAGTGTCTCACCCTCCGACCAGTTGGCCCTGGCTCCTGCATTCTTTGTCTTGGATTCACGGTCGACTCAGATCACCTGATCACGCGCGGATCACTCGATCACCTGATGCTTAATGCACCGGCTGCGGACTGGGACTGACGCCGGGACGCACTCCGCCGAAATCAACTTTGGGCGCCTGCCGTGAACCTTCTGCCGCGGCGAAGTACGCGTCGTTGCGGTGGAAGCCTGCCATGTTGGCCCATACGCTGTTGGGAAACTGGCCGATGTAGGTGTTGTAGTCCTGAAGAGTGTCGTTGTAGCGCTTGCGTTCCACGGCAATGCGGTTTTCTGTGCCGGCCAACTCGTCCTGGAGGCGCAGGAAATTTTCGTTCGAGCGCAACTGAGGATAATTCTCCACCACCACCAGCAGGCGTCCGAGCGCGCCATCTAAGCGCTGGTTGGCTGCGATCTTGTCCTGCGGCGTGTTGGCCGATAGCAGGGCGGAACGCGCCTTGGCAATGTCGCCGAACACGGTCTGTTCCTGGACGGCGAAGCCTTTCACCGTTTCAACCAAGTTGGGAATCAGATCAGCTCGGCGCTGCAAAACGATGTCCACCTGCGACCAGGTTGATTTGACCGCCTCATTCTTGGCGACCATGTGGTTTTTCGCGCCGACATAGCTGCCGAAGAAGGCAAACACGATCACAGCAATGATGACCAAAACGATGATGGCTTTCATTCAATCTCCTGCGCAGAAACAGATTCTCGCGCCAAAACCAGCGCGTCTCAAAGTAACCATTTCTGCGATAAGCGGATGATACCTGAATCCTGCCCAAAAGCGCTTTGGCAAAACATTACAGCGAGTCCACAGCCTGGATCACTTTTTCGATCGCCAACAAATACGGATCGAAGGCTTCGTCTGGATTCAGTTGCTCCGCTTTCAGCTTCCCTTCCCTCACTTGCAGTAACCGCTCGAATGGGCTGGGATCAAATCCCGCTCTGGGGGCCAGGCGGCGCGCGGCTTCCAGCTTGTTTTGCGGCGCCGTTTCCCCGAGAGCAATCAGCGCGTGACGGAACAATGCCAGGAAATTCGTTACCGAGTTGAGCAGCAGTTGGCGCACGCGAGCGGAATCGCCGGCAACGCTCATATAGTGCTGGCGCAACAAGAGAAGCTTGGTCCTCAACTCGCGCTCCAACTGGGTGCGGTGCAGCGCCATGGAAACCTGAAGCTGCGGGAAAGGATCCTCGCCGTGCAGGAGCCTGCGTTGATCTTTGATGTCGAGCATCTCAATGGGAAAGACATCGGCGGCGGCCTGCAATTCGGCGCGGGTGAAGAACAGCGGCGCGGGATACTTCTGCGCCGACCACCAATTCAACGCCGGAACCAGCGCCCGCATCGCGGCGGGAGAAAGCTCGTTGACCACGCAAAGGATGTTCAAGTCGGAAAATTCGGGATGAAAGTCACCGGTTACGGCCGATCCGTGCAGGATCACGGAGAGCAGATTGTTGCCCGCGGCCGTTGTCAGGCGCTGGACGAGGTGGTTGAGATGTTGATCTTGCATCATTCTGCTCTACCAGCTTCCGCTGGCGCCGCCTCCTCCGGAAATTCCACCGCCAAAACCACCAAATCCACCACCACCTCCAAAACCGCCTCCGCCGCCCCAACCACCGGAAGACCAGCCGCTCCCGCCACCAAAGCCGCCCATCCCACCCCAGAATGGACCCGAACCCCAGCCGCCGCGACCACCTCTCCGGCCTCGGCCTGATCCTCTGGCCGCGCGAACCACGGCAGAAAAAATCCAAAAAACAACGATTGCTCCGAGCGGAATGAGCCACCAGGGAAAATTCTCATCACCAGAGTTTTCCGGCTGCGGCGTGGGAGCCTGCGGAGCGGTGAGCGAAACGTGAGCATCGTCGGCGATGGTCTGGGCCACGCGACTCGTCATCAGCAGCAGCGCCGGGCCATATTGGCTCTGCTTAAGATAAGGAACAGCTTCGCGTCCAAAGCCGCCGACTTTGCCGTCAGGAAGAATCGGCTCCAGACCGTAGCCAACCTCCACGCGGTAATGATGGTCGCGTACAGCCAGCAGAATCAGCACGCCGCGATTGCTGGACTTGGGCCCAATCCCCCATTGCTTGTAGAGATCAACTGCATAGCTCTCAATGTCAGACCCGTCGAGCGAGTTGATGGTTACTACCGCGATCTGCGCCCCGGTCTTCTGCTCGACTTCTGCTGCAAGCTTCTCAATCGCGTCTTTTGATTGCGCGTCGAGCACATGGGCAAAGTCGTTGACGTAACCTGTTGGTTTGAGTTTCTTGATGGGCTCGGCACGGAGCAGCAGCGCCAAGGCAAGCACACTGCACGCGAGCAATGCTCGGAGGGCGCGGGATTGGGAGAGCATCGCTGGAATTATAAAAGCAATTGGCAATTAGCAATTGGCAATTAGCGAAAGCAAAACCATACCGCGGATAAACGTCATCGGGTGATCGGGAGATCGGGTCATCGGGTGATCGGAAAGCGCAGAATTGCCAAAATCGCCGTGATTGCCAAAGAATCAAAATTGAAAGACGAAACATGGATGAACGCAGGTGCGGCTTCCTCGTGCAATGTCTCTGATTTTGACAGTGCTCGCAGGCGAGGACTAGATTCGGCGGCGGAGGTTTTTTATGCGTTGCCTGCTCAAAGTCACAATTCCGGTTGAGACCGGTAATGCCACCATCTCCGATGGCAGTCTCAACAAGACCATTGAATCCATCCTGAATGAAGCGAAACCTGAAGCAGCCTACTTTGTCGCAGAAAAAGGAAAACGAGCCGGGTTCATCTTTTTGGACTTGAAAGATACCTCGCAGATTCCGGCGCTGGCCGAGCCCTGGTTCCTGGCCTTCAACGCCGAAGTGGAATTTCAACCGGCAATGAATGTGGAAGACCTGAAGAAAGCCGCTCCGGGGATTGAGAGAGCGGTGAAGAATTATCGGCGGAAGGGACACGCCGTGGCAGCGTAAGCGGTTTGAATGATCGTGAATGGAGGCCGCCGAAAAGGGCGGCCTTCTTGTTGGTGGCTCTAACGACTGAAGCTCGTGCCCTGATACGAAACGACCATGAAACATGCTCTACTTCTTTTTCCCTTGCTGTCTTGCTTCAGCTTCGGCCAGCCAGCCGCGACGCAGCTTTTCCTCCGGGATGCTGGAGAGGTAGGGCTTGATGTCGAGAATGGGAGTGCCGTCGAGCATGTCCACGCCGCGGACGTGCACATTCAATCCTTCACGCCGGAGCAGCTCGACTGTAGTGAGGCCAATCGGATTTGGCCTGAACGGAGAGCGGGTGGCAAAAACGCCGTGCGGGCAATTGTCGGAAGGCGGCGTGCCCAGCAGTTCGAATCCCTCCGAGCGATCAAATTCCCAGACCACAATCAGGTGAGAGAAGCCTTCAATATCTGTGAGGCCCGGCGCAAATTCGGGCAGGATCTGGAGCATGCCCTCGGCATGATGCCGCGTACCCAAGCCTCTGGGAACTTCGCCGGCGTTCTTGTATGGACTGCTCACAAAACCGATCGGGCGCGAGGTGAACATGGCGGGGCCTCCGGCTTAATGGTAACGGAGCAGGAGGAATAATGAACCGCAAGTCGGTCTTGGAATGCTCCTTCTTAAACAGAAAAGCATTGAAATGGCGCCGCAACCGTTTCAACCAGCCCGTCGATACTCGGCTATGGGAATTTCTCTCTGGGGCGGCAGATACCTATGATTGAGTCAACTGGTTTTTTGAACCCTTGATATTCCGTACAGTTGGGCAGATCTCATTCTGGGCGCCAGCAGAAGAAAAAAAGAGAGTTTTCTTTTTGTTCCTTTGCCCGCGATGGCAGCTTTCCCGCGGCAA
>DATEGH010000284.1:0-2177 GCA_035280185.1 Terriglobales bacterium | reverse complement strand
TGCCACTTTTCAATCCCTGGATCTAAGCAATTGGCTGCAAAAAAAAAACGAAACGCACCCAAAGTGGGTGCGTTCACAGCTCCTATGTTCCTGGAGACATAGCAAGATACCTCTCCAACGAAGGACCTTTAGGAATCTGGGTACGATGTACCAGGTGCTGGGTGCTTTGAACCGCCTATTCCTTCTCTTCCCCACCGCCAGCGGCCGGTTCGGCGCCGCCCTCGGCCTGCTGCTGCGCCTGGGCTTCTTCCATGGCCTTCTTGGCTTCGGCGGCACGCTTAGCGCGGAGTTCGGCGCGTTTTTGGCGCTTCTCCTCCACCACCCGCTCCGCGCCCAGCAGTTCGATGAACGCCTTTTCGGCGCCATCGCCCTTTTGCCAGCCGGTGCGCACAATGCGCAGGTAACCGCCTTCTCGGTCGCCAAAACGAGGCGAGAGGTCAAACAGCTTGTCCACTGCCTCGCGGGTCATAAGGTAGGCGCCAGCCTGGCGACGTGCCGCCAGGTCGCCACGCTTGCCCAGCGTGATCATTTTCTCCACGTGCGGCCGCATGGCCTTGGCCTTCACTACGGTGGTTTCAATCCGCTCTTCCAGGATGAGCGAAGTTACGAGGTTGCGCAGCAAGGCGCGACGGTGGCTCGTGTTCCTGCCCAGTTTCCAGCCTGCTTTAAGGTGACGCATAATAGGTCCTTGATTGCAGATTGACGATTTTCGATTGACGATTGCCCGCGGTTGGCCGCCGGACAATCGTCAAACTGCAATCGTCAATCGTCAATTCCTAGTAGTTTTGTCCTTCTCCGAAGCTAGGGGCTCCCAGAGCCGGAGCCGGCTGCGGCGGAGCACCGGGCACAGCGTTCCCGTGCTCGTCGATCTTCATGCCCAGGCTCAAGCCCATCGAAGCCAGAATTTCCTTTATTTCGTTGAGCGACTTGCGGCCGAAGTTCTTGGTCTTCAGCATCTCGGCCTCGGTCTTTTGCACCAGCTCGCCGATGGTCTGGATGTTGGCGTTCTTCAGGCAGTTGTAGCTACGCACTGAAAGCTCCAGCTCTTCAACCGAGCGGTTCAGGTTCTCGTTGCGGATCTCCGGCTTCCGCTCTTCGGAACTGGTGATGGTCTCCATCTCCTCCTCGAAGTTGATGAAGATGTTCATGTGGTCTTTGAGCAGCTTAGCGGCCAGACCGATTGCATCGGCGGGCAGCACGGAGCCGTTGGTCCACACTTCGAGGGTGAGTTTGTCGTAATCGGTGATCTGGCCCAGGCGGGCAGCCTCCACCGTGTAGTTGACTTTGCGGACAGGCGAGTGCACCGAGTCAATGGGGATGAAGCCAATGCCCAGGTCTTCATCGAAGTTCTTGTCCGCCGCCACGTAACCGCGACCGCGCTTGAGCCGCATCTCCATGTCCAGCTTTCCGCCCTCGCTGATGGTGGCCAGGTAAACTTCCTTGTCCAGCACTTCAACGTCGGCGTCGGCCTCGATCATGCCGGAGGTGACCACGCCCGGCTGGTCAGCGCGCAGGTAGATAGCCTTCGGCCCTTCGCCGTTAAGCTTAAAGGGCACCTGCTTGAGGTTGAGGATGATGTCGGTGGCATCTTCCACAACGCCGGGAATGGACTGAAATTCGTGCAGCACGCCTTCGATTTTGACCGCGGTGACAGCCGCGCCCTCAATCGAAGACAGCAGCACGCGTCGCAGAGCGTTGCCGATGGTGGTGCCAAAGCCCCGCTCAAAGGGCTGCGCCGAGAACATGCCGTACTTGTCTGTCAGGCCTTCGGTGTCAACCGCCAGCCGTTTTGGTTTCTGAAAACCTTTCCAAAGCATTTGTGTTCTTCTCCTCTTCGGCCATGCTGCTCAATTTCGGCTTGCCGGCTGGCCCGCAGCCGGCTCCAGCGCCGAAAAAGGCGGATCTGGCACGAAATGTGTGGGCCAAAACCAGCCGTCAGCACTCAGCTTTCAGCCCGTTGACTGCGCTGCTGCCGACCGTCGGCTACTTGCTATACAACTCCACAATCAGCTGCTCATTGATGGGCAGGTTGATGTCTTCCCGCTTGGGCAGGTTGACCACCTTCCCCTTCAGTGTTTCGCGATTTACCTCCAGCCACCCCGGAGCGGCCTGATGCGCCGTGTACTCCATGGCCTGCTGGATAATGGGCAGCGTGCGGCTCTTTTCGCGAATGGCGA
>DATEGH010000283.1:0-5126 GCA_035280185.1 Terriglobales bacterium | reverse complement strand
TTTCTCTGTCTCGCCGCGTGTCGGCTCCGTGGCATTCCCGCAGAGAACACTTGCAGGGACGTTTGTGACCTCGTTCCGGCGGAACGAGGTAGGAGGATTGCATAGATAAGCGTTTTATTCGCATGAATGAGCGCATCCGCGCGCGGGAAATTCGCGTGATTGATGCCGACGGAAACCAGTTGGGCGTTATCGCACCCTATGATGCGCTGAAGCGAGCCCGGGAACAGAATCTTGACCTGGTAGAGATCTCACCTAACGCGGTGCCTCCGGTGTGCCGCATCATGGATTACGGCAAGTTTCTCTATGAGCAGGAAAAGAAGGAACGGGCGGCGAAGAAGAACCAGAAGCAGATCGTTCTCAAGGAAGTAAAGTTCAGCGTCAACGTGGACGAACACGATTACGTGACCAAACGCAACCACGTTCTGCGCTTCCTCGGCGAAGGCGACAAAGTGAAAGCCAGCCTCCGTTTTCGCGGACGCGAAATGGCTCACCAGAACCTGGGCCGCGAAGTTCTGGACCGGCTGGTGAAGGAAGTAGGCGAAAAAGGGATTGTGGAGTTCCGGCCTCGCATGGAAGGTAATACGATGCACGTGATTCTGGCGCCTCCGAAGCAGATTCCCGGAGGCAAGAAGCCGGAGCAGCGGCCTCCGCAGCAGCAACAGCCGGCTCCTGTGGGCGCCGCGAAACCAGGATTGTGAAGAAGCAGTTAGCAGCCAGCGATTTGGCAATTAGTCGCAACGCGGCAGAGGAAATTGTTGGTTGCGGACCAAAAATACCAATTGCTAACTGCCAACTGCCGATTGCTAATTGCTCAAAGATTATGCCTAAACTGAAAACACATAAAGGCGCAGCCAAGCGGTTCAAGAAGACCGCGACCGGCAAGATCAAGCGGGCCAAGGCTTTTAAGCGCCATATCCTTACCTCGAAGGACACCAAGCGGAAACGGCAACTGGGAGGAAGCACCCTGGTGAGTGACGCCGATCACGCGAAGGTTGCGAGGATGATTCCGTACTAAGCTAGCTATTAGCGGCTAGCTGCTGGCGATTCGGGACAGAAATCCAGCCCGCCTGAGTTGATCTCAGCGCTGAGGCAGGATCTGAAACTACAAGCGAGTGAAGAGGCTGATCACACGCTCTGCCTCCAGCCGCATAACCGCCGGAAATCCGGCATAAGAAAAGGAGCACTATGCCTCGCGTAAAACGTGGTACCAAACGCCGCCAGCGCCGCAAAAAGATACTGGAGCGCGCAAGCGGATATTTCCTCACAAAATCCAAGCTCTATCGCTCAGCGAAAGAATCAGTCGAGCGCGGGCTGAAGTTTGCCTATGCGGGACGACGCCAGAAGAAGCGCCAATACCGCTCAATCTGGATTGTGCGCATCGGCGCCGCTGCCAAGATGAACGGCATCAGCTACAACCAGTTCATCAGCGGCCTCAAGAAGGCCGGAGTGGAACTCGACCGCAAAGTGCTGGCCGATATCGCGGCGAATGATCCTTCGGGTTTTGCTGCGCTTGCCGAAACGGCCAAGCAGGCCAACGCGAAAGTGGCGTAACGCGCACTCAGTATTCAGCAGTCAGCAGAACCAGGAACCACAAAGGACACGAAGAAGCACAAAGGGAGCTACTGGTAAATCCTTCGTGTTCCTTTGTGTCCTTTGTGGTTGAAAAAAAGGAATAACGATGCCGTATACGGTTCCAAAACTCGAAGACTACTCCGCAAGGAGCCTGGATACTGCCGTACACGAACTGTTGTCTGCTGTCCGCCAAGAAGCCAATGCCGTCGCGGGTGAGAACGATTACAAGCTCTTCCGCGATCGCTGGATGGCGCGTAAAAACGGTATTCTCACTCAGGTCAACGACCTCTGGTTGAAAGCTGCTCCCGGTCCTGCCAAGCGAGAAATTGGCGCGCGCGTGAACCAACTCAGAGCTGAGGTGGAGCAGACCGTTGAAGCTGCGCAACAGCGCGCTTCTCAATCCGCCGCCAGTTCGTGGCTCGAATCCGAGCGCATTGACGTAACCCTGCCGGGCATTCAGCGTCCGCTCGGGGCGGAGCATCCCGTCATCCGCACCATGAACGAAATCGTGGACGTGTTTCGCCGGATGGGATACTCCGTCGCCGATGGTCCGGAGATTGAGACCGACTACTTCAACTTTGAAGCTCTGAACTTTCCGCCCAACCATCCCGCGCGTGACACACAGGATACCTTGTTCGTGGCCGGGCAGGAAAAAAAGCCCCAGCGAGATCGCCTGCTCCTGCGCACTCACACTTCGCCGGTGCAGATTCGCACTATGCTCAGCCAGCCGCCTCCGGTGCGGACCGTGATTCCCGGCAAGGTGCACCGCGCCGATACTGCTGATGCCACTCACTCGCCGATTTTTCATCAGGTGGAAGGTTTGGCCGTGGATACGAATATCACCTTCTGCGACCTCAAGGGCACGCTGGATCACGCCATGAAATCGCTGTTCGGATCGAATGTGAAGACGCGGTTCTTTCCGTCCTTCTTCCCTTTCACCGAGCCCAGTGCGGATGTGTCAATTACCTGTTTCAAATGCGGCGGCAAAGGCTGCCGGTTGTGCAAGATGAGCGGCTGGATTGAACTGCTGGGTTGCGGCATGGTGGACCCCAACGTCTTCAAGTTTGTCGAGCAGAACGGCTATGACGCACGAAAGATCAGCGGCTTCGCTTTCGGCATGGGCGTGGAGCGGATCACCATGCTCAAGTATGGGATCGATGATATTCAGTTGTTTTATCAGGGAGATGTGCGGTTTCTGGAGCAGTTTGCGTAGTGAGCAAATAGCAATTGGCAATTAGCAATTAGCCAAACCAGGGCCGAACTAATTGCTAATTGCTAGCTGCTAATTGCTCCATGAGAATATCTCCCCAATGGCTCCGCGAATTCGTTGATCTCAAAATCGACGACCGCCAACTCGCCGACGATCTCACCCTCGCCGGTGTTGCGGTGGAGTCTGTCAAAGAGATGGATGGCCGGCTGCTGTTTGAGATGGAGATCGGGGCCAACCGTCCCGATGCGATGTGCCATTACGGCGTGGCGCGCGAGTGCTCCGCGATTTACGACGTTGACCTGAAGCCGATCCGTCCGAAACTGCCTGCCTCCAAGTCTGCTGCGCCTTTCCCAATCGACATTCAAGATGCTGAGGGCTGCAAGCGCTATACCGCGCGGGTGATCCGGAATGTGAAGATCGTGCCAGCGCCGGCCTGGATGCTCGAGCGATTGAAAATTGACGAGCATGGCGGCGTAAGCAATGCCGTTGACGCAAGCAACTACACGCTGATGGAGCTTGGCCATCCCACACATGCGTTCGATCTGGACAAGCTCGAAGGCGGAACGATCATCGTTCGCCGCGCCCGCGCCGGAGAGACGCTAAAGACGCTGGACGGTGTTGAGCGCAAGCTCGATCCTGAAGACCTGATCATCGCCGATGCGGTACGGCCTGTCGCTCTGGCAGGAGTGATGGGCGGACTCGATTCCGCCATTTCAGAATCCACAAAAAATATTCTGATTGAGTCGGCGTGGTTTGATCCGGCAACTGTGCGCAGAACGGCGCGCCGTCTCGGGATGCACACCGATGCCTCGCACATCTTCGAACGCGGGGCTGACTGGGCAGCAACAGTTCTTGCGTGCAATCGTGTGGCTGAACTGATTCTCGAAACCGCAGGCGGCGAACTGGAAGGCGAGCCTGTCGATGCCATCGCCGGGCATCTCGTCCGACATGACATCTGGCTGCGTCGCAGTGAAATACTTCGGCATCTCGGCCAGGAAGTTCCCGATAAGAAAGTCGAAGGCATTCTTCGCCGGCTTGGCTTCGGACTCAAGGCTGTCAAAGGCGAGCTGCCGGAGCCTCTGCGAAACGCAATCAACGAATCGCGGGGAGAATCGGCGGAAAAGCGCGCAGCCCTCGTGCAGGCTGTTGCCGAGAGAACCGGTCTTGGGGCAGCACGAGTGACGGAGTTGATCGCCGCCAGCAAAGGTTGGGGGCCAAGCTGGATGATCGAGTTGCCCTCCTGGCGTTTAGATATCGAGCGCGAGATCGACGTGATCGAAGAGATCGCGCGGATTTACGGCTACAACAGATTCGCGAACACACTTCCTTCTTTTTCCGGCGGCGTAGTCGAACTGCCCGATGCCGAGAAAGAACGCCGGCTGCGCTCGGAGTTGCTGGCGCTGGGCTACAACGAAGCAATTTCGCCAACGTTCATTTCACCGGAAGACGCGAAGGCGTTCTCCAATGCGTCCCCGGTGCTTCTGGCCAATCCGTTGAGTGAAGAGCAGTCCGTGATGCGTACCTCTCTGTTCCCGGGAATGCTCGATATGCTGGCCTGGAACCTGAACCGCGGAACCGGCGATGTCCGGCTGTTCGAGGCAGGACACGTGTTTGAGCTGACTGAAGGAAAATCAGACGAACGAAAAATGCTGAGCTTCTGCGCGACAGGGAGCGTGCAGGAGCACAGCGTTCACCTGCCGTCGCGGCAGTATTCCTTCTTCGATTTGAACGGCGATGTGACCAATCTGCTTGCCGGTTTCGAGATTCCAGACGCATGTCTCGATACGCAGACTAGCGCTTACTTCCACCCGGGCCGCTCCGCGCGCGGTGTTTCCAGTGGCCAGGTTGTCGCGCAGTTCGGCCAATTGCATCCCGGGGTCGCAGCCGCGCGCAAACTGAAGCAGGAAATCTACATCGCAGAACTCTACCTTGATCGCCTGTTCGCGCTGCAGTTGCACTCTCCGCGTTACCAGCCGCTTTCGAAATTCCCTGCTGTCTCGCGCGACTTCTCGTTCATTTTTTCTGACAATGTCACTTTCGGGCAGATCCAAAGCACGGTCGGGAATCTCAAACTTTATGAATTACAGGAGTTCTCGCCGGCGGAGATCTTCCGTGGCGGGGCAATGCCGGCAGGAAAGTACTCCATTCTGTTGCGAGCGCAGTTCCAATCCAGCGAGCGCACCCTGCGTGATGACGAGGTGGCGCAGTGGTCGGCACAGATGATCAAAGCGCTGGAAGGGATTGGCGGAAGCCTCAGAAGCTAAACTAATAGCGCAGCAGGAACTCTTCGTCGTAAAATCCGCCCATGATCTCTCGCCGTTCTTTTTTTAAGGCCGCCGGGGTG
>DATEGH010000282.1:0-19691 GCA_035280185.1 Terriglobales bacterium | reverse complement strand
AAGCCATTGATTTGATCGTGGTCGGCACGCATGGCGCTTCCGGAATGGAGAAGCTTACGCTGGGATCGGTCGCGGAATCTGTGCTTCGCGCCAGTTCGCGTCCGGTGATGCTGGTAGGCCCTAACGCCAATACTGCGCATTCGGCTTTTGAGTCGGTGGTGCTGGCGACTGACCTTGGCTTGGGTTCGCTGCGTGCGGCGCAGTATGCATCGGCCATTGCCGAGGAGGAGAACGCGCGCCTGACGGTATTAACAGTTGTACCGCACGAGTCCCATGCCCCTGGCGAGCCCCGCGCGCTGATCAAACAGCGATTGCGCACTGCTCTCCGACAGTTATTGCCTTCGGATTCGGAATTGTGGTGCCGCCCCAGCCTGCGCGTTGAATTTGGCGATCCGCAGGAGGAGATCGTGGCGGTGGTCAAGGAGCAAGCTGCGGGTCTGTTGGTTATCGGAGTGCGGCCCCGCGGCCCGTTAGCAGATCATGCGCCCTGGTCAACGGTCTCGAAGATCGTGCGCAGCGTGAGCTGCCCAGTATTAGCGGTTCAGAGTCATCTGTAGGCACAGGAGCAAGCAAGAGCGATATTTGTTGTGGATGATGCGCCAGTGATTCGTGTTCTCCTTTCTGCGGCAATAGATCACGAGTCCATTCTTCGTCTGTCGGCTGATTGTGAACTTCAGGCGACCGCTTCTCGCACGATCACACAGTCACGGCCGTTGTTCTTCGCAGCGTACATGGCTTCATCGGCCTTGCTGACCATTTCCTGTATGGATCCCCGTGGAGAATGAAACGTGACGGCCCCTATACTAAAGGTCACGGGCAGGTCCCGCTGGCGCATCTCTTTCTCCAGCAAAAAACGCAGTTTGTGCAGCACACTCGCCGCTGATTCAGCGGTTATCTCGGGCAGCAGCACTGCAAATTCGTCTCCGCCGATGCGCGCGACGTGATCGGCCTTGCGCAGATGAGTTTGCACTGTCTGGGCGACGAGCGTCAGCAACTTGTCTCCCGCCGTGTGCCCGAGCGTATCGTTGATCTGTTTGAATCGATCTACATCGAGATAGGCAAGCGTCATCGGCAATTGATATCGATTGGCGCGATTCGCCTCCGCTGCCAAAACTTCAAAGAATGCGCGGCGATTGGCAATCTGTGTGAGAGAGTCGGTGAGTGAGGATTGCCGCTCCCGCTCATACAAGCTTTTCAATTCGGAAATGATCAGTGCGAAGAAGATATACAGCACCAGCCATACGGCTGCGTTCCAGTAAGCAATCGACGGATGAGAATAACGAAACGGCTCCGCAAAACGTATGGCGAGCGTTGTCGCCACGCTGATAATCGCGATCGGTACGGCAATCGCGCGGCGGAAGAACCAGCCGAAGTAAGATGTCGGCACCACATAAAAAATCGCTGTCTCGAATTCTGGACCGGTCAGAACATCGACAGCGGCGGCGCCGGCGAGCAGACAAACCCCCAGGAGCACCAGCACATATTTTCTTTGCTTGCCGAGAATCTCTGTAATGTTCATCACAAGCGGTTCGAGTTCTACCTGGAGAGTTCGGGACGTGATGCGTTCCAGACCGCAGCCCTCGGCAACCATTCCATGCTATGGTCCGATTTTGCACAAGGGCCTATACGGTCATAGCCGCAGCGATGTCATTGTCCGGACGGAGAAGCCGGCACCGATGCGAATTGACGCTGTCCTCCCGCCTGCGCCGTTTTACCTTGATTAGGCATCTGGGGAACTGGTCCTGCTGGCGGCAGGTTGCGCCGTGACTCCAAAAAAGCGAGCAGATCATTGAGATCCGCCTGACTGATTTTCCCATTATAGGACGGCATGTTTTCTGCGCCACTGTAAATCCGTGTCGCAATCTGATCGCGGTTCAAGCGGTCGCCTACGAAGGACAAATCCGGTCCACGAATGCCGCCTAAGCCTGACACCGTGTGGCAGAACTCGCAACCCTTGTCATAAAAGACCACCGCGCCGTGCGCGATGGGACCGGTAGTTACACCCACGACGTTAGCGGGTAACGGAGGAGCGTCCAGGCGCGGCGCCCAGGGCGCGCGGTATCCGACGAATGAATAGTGGGCGATCAGAATTACGGCGAATGCCACGATGGCGATAGACCATGGCCGTCGCAGTGGGCTTCGCTCGCCGCGCGGAGCCACCAATGGCAAGAGGATGAGGAATATGCCGAACAGCAGAGGGCCGAGGATGATCACCCAGTCCTCTGACCAGCGCGGGATCAACGTTAACAGCGCGAAATACCAGAGGAAGTACCAGTCAGGCCGCGGGGATGCATTCATGATCGTCGGATCAGGCGGCAGTCCCAGTGCCGGCGGTCCTACGAAGATGGCGAATCCCACAATAATCAGCACCACGATCATGCCGAATGCCAGGTCACGCCAGGCGGCATCGGGCCAAAACGGTACTCCATTGCGCTCGACCACCGAGTGATACCAGGACCGGTAGGTGCGCGGGTCCACCGGGCGACCCGATTTGGGCGGTTCCGAGATCCCGTTGTAGAGCACTAAATAAAGGTGCAGGCCCAAAAAAAGAAAGATCAGCGCCGGAACGAAAAAGACATGGGCGGCAAAGAACCGGCTCAGGGTGGCGCCGCCAACCGTGCTGCCGGCCAGCAAGAAATGGCCGACCCAATTGCCTATGAACGGCGTACGTCCGGCTTGCTCGGAGGCCACAACGGCGGTCCAAAAGCCGTTCTGGTCCCAGCGTAGCAATTGGCCGGTGAAGGCCATCAGAACGGTAAACAGCAACAGACCAGCGCCGGTCAACCAGTTCATCTGGCGCGGGTGCTTGTAAGAGCCCATCAGGTACACACGAATGGTGTGCACGCCAATGAGGATGATCATTGCGGAAGCACCGAAGTAGTGAATCCCGCGCACGACGCGCCCGATTGGATTCTGAGTGATGAAGCGCAGGCTGTCATAGGCCTGACCCGAGCCGGTCACGTAAGCGCTGGAGAGTGCGATACCGGTGAAGACCTGCAGCAGAAATACAAAGAGCGTGGCGCTGCCGAATACGTAGAGCCACCCGATTTTCTTGGTTCGCGGAACAGGATGAGTGACAATCCAGCCAGCCGTTTTGGATGCACCGGTGATGTCGTCGAACCAGCGCCAGAGCTTTTTCAGTGCTTTCATAGCGTATGGGTCGTAATCGGCAGCGGGCTGGCAAGAATTTCCACAGTTCCGCGATTCACGCGCACTGGATAGGTCACCAGCGGCTTGGGCGGCGGTCCGGAAGCAACGCTGCCGTCGCTGTAAAAGACTCCTCCATGGCAGGGACACATGAACAGCTCCGCTCCAGGCAGCCAGCGCACCGGACAACCAAGGTGTGTGCAGTTGATGGAAAACGCAACGAACTGATCGGCGCTGACGCGGCGCAGCCATGCCGCGGTCTTGGCGGTCACCCCCGCCCATGGCAAAGACGACGGATCGGCATACGCGACTTCGATAGTTTCTCCGACCTTAAAATCGCTGACTTTACCTACGCCCAGCCACAGCATTGGAGCCTTGCGAAGGCCCAGCAGGAACCAAATGCTCGGCACGACCACAACTCCTGCAGCAATCGCTCCCGCCAAAATGCCCAGCTTTGAAAACAACGATCTGCGGGATATGTCGGCAGGTGTACCCAAATGCCCGCTATGGCGCAAATATTGGTCGGGCGGCACGGGAGTGAGCGGCTCGTTGTTTGAGTGGGGTTCGTCGTGTGGATCGGGAACCGGCTTGACGTCGCTCTTCCGACCCGATGGATCAGCTAGTGGATCCATGGGAACAAACGCCAGTGGACGACCCAGACTCGTGAATATTCCTGCAGCGAAGCCCAAAAAAAATCTGGAACGGCTGATGCGCGCGCCAGGTGGCAGCGATAATCTGGCTTGAGGTCGCTCGGTAATTTGCACCAGCCTGGACGCGACCGGCGGCAAAGGCGCGTCCACGGCTTGTCCTGGCCCTCTCCGAGGATCGCGGTACCAAACCACGACCTGATACGGTCGCCACAAGTATTCCAGAGGAATCGTGAAGATGTGCACCAGGCGAGTAAATGGGAAGAGCAGGATAATCAGAAATCCCCAGACGAGATGGAACTGGATCAGGGCAGGCAGAGCTGCGACAGTACTGACCTCCGGCTGAAATTTGATCAGAGACCAGAGCCACGGCACAGCCGTCGATAAGTACCACAGCGATCCCCAGCGATCGAAGAGCGCCACTCCTATTCCGGTGAATACCTGAATGAGAAGAACAAAAAGCAACAGCCAATCCATGCCGGAAGTGACGGCACGGGCTCTCGAATCCGTGGGCAGCCGGCGAAGGATCAGGAGGATCACACCCAGCGCTGCAAACAGAGCCAACGCTAGCCCAACCGCTTCGAAAATAAACAGACGGATGCCGTTGCCGAGAATGGCTGCGGCTGCTCCGGGAAACAGCCATGCAAGCAGGTGCGCCAGCAGAATTAACGTGATCCCGTAATGCCAGGGTACCGATCCCCAGAACAGTTTTCTGTTCTCCAGCAATTGTGACGAGAGGCTAGAGTACGTGTACCGTCCGGTAAGGTAGCGATGGAGACCAACTCCGATCGCCAACGTCACAGCAACGTAGGGAAATACGACGAAGAGAACGGTTTCCATGAACTCTTACCCTGCTGCCACTTTGCATTTTTCCAACTGCCGTAGTTCGAGCAAAATCGCGCACAAAAGATGTTTATAGGCGCTGTTGCTGGACTCGATTGCGCGAAGCATGTGGTGCACCGCGGGGAGGACACAGCGCTCGACCAATTCAGCGTGCTCGCCGTTGAGGTTGCAATTCACCGCTGACACGTAGCGCAGAACTTCGGACAGGTGGTCAGGTAATTCGGTCGAATCCGCAATGCCTGCTTCACGGTAATGCTCCCGCAACTTCGCCATAAACAGACTGCGCCGGATGTCTTCGCCAAACAGGTGGTGCCCGATATACGGCGAGGTCTCCGCACGCAAATCAAACAATTCGATGTAGGTCTCTTGCAGACGTAGCAGGCCCAACGCTCTCGCCTGCTCGGCAAAGTGGGCGAGCTCACAACTTTCTTGATCGACGCTTCCGCCGGCACACTGATCCAGGTGAACGAAGTAATCGTCAGTGGGATATTCCATCAGCTTCGCCAGTATTGCGTAGGAAGTCATGGTTAAAGTCCGCGACGCGGCTCGCGCAGAAAGCCCATTCCGCCGCCCTCCTGTCGCACCTGAGTGATTTGCACCAGCCCGATGGCTGCCTCCCGCGAAAACGGAGGAATCACAAAACGCTGATCGTAGCCGGCGATGGCAGTGAGATGGAAAATGGCGGCAATCTCTTCCGGATCAGTCGCCGCCTCCTGCAGCACAGCCATAGCTTTGTCCTGGGATATATCTCCAACAGTTTGCGCGCGATTGTAGATACGTACCGCCATCAGCTTGCGGTAAACCGCCGTAATCATCTCCATGTTTCCCGCCGCGAACAAATGCGCCATGTACTGAAGCGGCAAACGCGCGCTCTCAATGGAGCTGAAAAAATCTGGAGCGCTGTCATAAATCTTGTCATGCATTGACCCGGAAACCGGTAGCAGGGGCGGAACATAAAACAACATCGGCAGCGTGCGGAATTCCGGATGAAGAGGCAGCGCAATCTTCCATTCCTTAACGAACTTGTACACAGGCGAACGCTGCGCCGAATCCAGAACCTTATCTTCAATTCCGTCCGCTCTCGCCTGGGCGATCACTGCGGGATCGAACGGATCCAGAATGATTTCGCGCTGCGCTTCGACCAGTTCCTGGTCGGCATGGCAAGCGGCAGCCTCAATTCGATCTGCGTCGTAGAGCAGCAGACCTAGATAACGAATCCTTCCTGGACAAGAATGCATGCAGGCAGGCGCCTGCTGCGTCTCCAGGCGCGGATAGCAGAGGATGCACTTTTCCGATTTCCCGCTTGCCCAGTTGTAATAGACCTTCTTGTAAGGGCATCCGGAAACACACATTCGCCAACCCATGCATTTTTCTTGGCTGACCAGGACAATGCCGTCTTCGCCGCGTTTATAAATTGCGCCTGCGGGACATGCCGCCACACAACTAGGATTCAGGCAATGATTGCAGATGCGAGGAAGATAGAAGAAAACGATCTGCTGCGTTTCGAATAGCTGCTGCCGCTCCGCATCAGTAAGCGCCTTCAGATTGGGATCGTTGGCTGCATAAACCGAAGAGCCTCCCAGATCGTCGTCCCAATTTGGTCCAGCTTCGATCTCCATCTCCTTGCCGGTGATCGAGGAGATCGGAGCAAAAATCGGCTGATCCGCGCTTTGCGGTGATTCAATTACATCGCTGTACTTGTAGGTCCACGGTTCGTAGTAATCGTCTATGCTGGGCAGCTTCTGGTTAAACCCAAGATTGAGGAGCTCGCCCGCACGCGTGTTCAGCTTCAGCCGCAGTTTCTTGCCGTGCAGCTCCCATCCGCCGCGGTATTCATCCTGATCTTCGTACAGCGTTGGATACCCGGTTCCGGGCTTGGTCTCGACGTTGTTCCACCACATGTATTCCGTGCCAGGCCGTCCTGTCCATAGGTTCTTGCACGCCAAACTGCAGGTGTGACACCCGATGCACTTGTCGAGGTGAAACACCATCGAGACCTGAGCACGAACATGCATTTCGACTCCTTTTAGAACTGTGGGCGGCCGGGAAGCTTGCGAACGATCACATAGGTATCCCGGTCGGTAGCTGCAGGACCATAATCATTGAACCGATAGCTGAACTGCGCGTATCCCCCCGCCATGAGAACTGGTTTCAGCCGCAGGCGCGTCACGCTGTTGGTGCCGCCGCCGCGCAGGTTGGCGCGCATCGGCGATTTTGCGAACGGCATCGTGCGCTCCGGCGCGTGATAGAAAAGAGCGACATTACGCGGCACGCGCGCGCTCACGGCTGCGCGCGTAACGATGACACCATTGTCGTTGTAGGCCTCAAGCCAGTCATTGTCCTGGATCCCGAGTTCCTCGGCATCGAGATGGTTGATCCAAAATGGCTCGATGCCACGCGAGAGTGTGAGCATGCGCAGATCGTCGGAATAGGTGCTGTGGATATGCCATTTGCCATGCGGCGTGAGGCAGTTCATCACTATGCTCTTGCCTGCGGCAGCGCTCTTGATCAGGTTTAACGACGCTTCGCGGCTTATGCTCGGTTTGAATGTAGGCAAATTCTCGCCGTAAGCCAGATAAGCCTGGTGGTCGAGGTAGAAATGTTGTCGCCCTGTCAGGGTGCGCCACGGCACCAGACGCTCGACGTTTTGGCAAAAACCGCTATAAGCGCGACCGCCATTGGTAATTCCCGACCAGCAGGGGCTGGTGAGGATGCGATGAGGCTGACCGGTGAGCGCGAGAAAATCAAAGTGGATGCCACGGTTGCCCTCCGCCAGATCGGCCAGTTTCAATCCGGTTTCGCGCTCTCTGCTTTGATAACCGCGGTAGGCGACTTCGCCGTTGGTTTCGGGCGCGAAGAACAAAACCATGTTGGCGGCATGCACCGGATCCACCAGTGAGGGGAAGCTTCCGTCGGACCATTCGTACGCCGGCACAGCAGAGGCGAAGCGATCATAAAGATCGCCTACCGGCATGTGTATGCCCCGGTCCTCGACTCCTTCCTCCTTTAATCTCGGACCGAGTGAGCAATAACGATGAAGTAGCTTGGTGTAATCGCGCTCCACGACGGTGAGGTGAGGCATCGTCTTGCCTGGCACCAGGTCGCACTCATCCTTGAACCAGCGCTTCACTTCGGGTTGCGCCAGTTCATCTTTGCTGTCATGCAGCAGAGGCGTGGCAACGATATCCCGAAATGGCTCAGGGAAATGAACCTTCGCAAGATCGCTTACCCGCTCGGCCAAGGATTTGAAGATGTCCCAATCTGGCTTGGACTCCCAGCAGGGCGGCACCGCTGTGCCTAGCGGATGAATGTAGGAATGCAGGTCGGTCGTGTTCAGATCGTCTTTCTCGTACCAACTTGCCGCCGGCAGGACGATGTCCGAGTACAGCGCCGATGTGTCCATGCGGAAATTGAGATCAACCACCAAATCCATCTTGCCGCGCGGCGCCTGATTCCGCCAGATCACATCCTGCACCGCATCCTGTGCCAGGTCTTCGGCAATTGCGGTGTCGTGAGTGCCCAGGTAGTGTTTGAGGAAAAACTCATGTCCCTTCGCACTGGACAAGATTGCGTTGGCTCGCCAGATGATCCAGACCCGCGGCCAGTTCTCCGGAGCGTCTGGGTCCTCTACCGCAAAGCGCAGCCTGCCGCGCCGGAGTTGGTCAACAACGGAGTCGACGATCTGCTGCTTCGATGCTGCCCCGTCGGCTTCGACTCTCTGCACCAGATCGAGCGGATTCACATCAAATTGCGGATAAAACGGCAACCAGCCTTGACGCACAGCATCCGCTTGAGAATCGATCACATGCTTGCGGGAAAAGGGACCGTTCTGGGGATGTGCATCCGGTACGCCGCTTTCGTAGCGCCACTGATCGGTATGCACATAATGAAAGGAGGGCCCATTCTGCAGGCGAGGAGGTGAGGTCCAATCGGTCGCCATCGCCAGTACCGACCACGAAGCTGCCGGCACAAGTTTTTCCTGACCGGTGTAGTGGTTCAGTCCGCCTCCGTTGACGCCGACGCACCCGCAAAGAATGAGCGCAGTGGCCATGCTCCGGTAATGCAGGTTGCTGTGGTACCAATGATTCACGCCGGAGCCAACGATCACCGTGCAACGACCGTGTGTCTTCTCCGCGGTAGTCGCAAACTCGCGCGCAAATTGCACGACCGTGTTGGCGCCAACACCGGTGTATTGTTCCTGCCAAGCTGGCGTATATGGCGCCGCCGCGTCTTCATAACCTTGCGGATAATCGCCGCTCAATCCACGTCGTACGCCGTACTGCGCCATCAGCAAGTCATAAACCGTAGTGACGGCAACCGGGCCATCTTTTGTCGGTACTTGATAGACAGGCACACCACGCTGATGTGATTGTCCGCTGGCTGGATCGGTGAAGCTGACTAACGCTTCCTCTCGACCATGCCCCAACAACGTTAAAAATGGATTGAGGTCGGAACCGTCGAGGTCATCTTTCATCTCCAGGTTCCAACGGCCTTTTTGTTCTTGCCAGCGATGGCCTATAGCTCCACGCGGCATGCGCGGCTCGCCAGAGTTGCGATCGAGAACCAGGAATTTCCAGTCACCGTTCTCCACTTGCCCGTAACGGCTGATTCGATTCGCCCGCAGAAAACGTCCGGTATTGTAATGTTTGCCCGCGTTCTCGAGTTCCACCAGAAACGGACAATCGGACAAGCGCCGCAGGTAATCTTCGAAATAAGGCGTGTTGCGCTGGGCATGAAACTCCGTAAGGATGACATGATCGACCGCCATCCAGAATGCGCCGTCCATGCCGGCGTGCGCAGGAATCCACCAGTCGGCCAGTCGCGACGCCTCGCTGAAATCGGGAGAAAGCACCACCAGTTTGGCTCCGTGGTGCTTAGCCTCAATCGCGAAATGCGCGTCCGGGGTTCGCGTCATGTTCAGATTGCTGCCGACTACCACGATGTACTTGCTGTTGAACCAATCAGCGCTTTCGGCGACATCGGTCTTTTCTCCCCATGTCTCCGGAAACGCTGGGGGAAAATCCGCATAGAGATCGTAAAAGCTCAAAATCGGAGCGCCAAAAAGTTGCAGGAAACGTGAGCCTGCCGCGTAGCTCAACATCGACATGGCAGGAATCGGAGAAAATCCGATCACCCGGTCGGGGCCGTATTTTTTGGCGGTATGCAACATCGAGGCCGCTACAATTTCCAGAGCCTCGTCCCAGGTGGCGCGACGGAAGCCGCCTTTCCCCCTCGCCTCCTGATATCGCGTACGCGCGCTTTCGTCATCAACGATCGAGGCCCACGCGGCGACGGAATCGGAATGCCGGGCGCGAGCCTCACGCCAGGCATCCAGCAGGACTCCCCGTATGTACGGATACTTCACTCGCAATGGGCTGTAGATGTACCAGGAGAAAACGATGCCGCGCGGACATCCACGCGGTTCATAGAGAGGCAAGTCGGATTTGAGCTTGGGATAATCAATGGCCTGCATCTCCCAGGTGACGATGCCGTTTTTGATGTAAACCATCCAGGAGCAACCACCCGTACAGTTCACGCCATGAGTGCTCCGTACCACCGCATCGTGCTGCCAGCGATTGCGATAAAAATCCTCCCATGTGCGTGCCTGCGGATCGATCAAATCCTGGATCCAGCTCATGATTCTCTCCTCACGCCTGCACGCTGCAACATTGCCTTTCGCACGGAATAAACGCGTCCACGGCCTAGAAACCAGGTGATCGCCACCAGCAAAACTAATCCCGCGAAAGCAGCGCCGGCAAAGATTGCAGTCGTGCGATCTTCCGCCTTCGACTGATCGGTCTGCTCAAAGAACGCACTCAGGTCGAGCTCCTCCTGTGGAGTCAACTGATGCTTCAGAAAGAGCGCGTTCATTGCCGGAAAGTACAAGGTGCGCAGGGCGTAGTGCATGCCTTCGGGCCCGAGCTTGGAAGATTCATGCGTGAGGTCCGGCGCCATCGTGCCGCCCGCTGGAAAAGTAAGGTCCCCGGCTGTGTGGCAGGTGATGCACGCGGGGCCACGATTCTGCAATCGGCGTTGCCCAGTGAAAAGCGCTCTGCCAACAGCAGCATCGCCCTCTGTTGTACCGGACGGTGGTGTAGCCTTCGCTTGCAAGAATGCTCCTGTGTAGCTTTGAATCGAGGCGTTGGAGTCCGGAGCGAACATCAACAGCGAACAGGCGATCGCCGCTAAGCCCTTGATTAAGCCATGTCCCCAACCAGTTTCGAAAACGGAATTTCGCCGCATCAATTTAGCTGCCCGTTCGATCACACCATTTGCGATTCTTCGATCAGCACTGCTTGAGGAAACAAAAGTTTATCTTCAAGGTGAACGTGACGTTCCATATCATCTGCGAGCAGGCGCAAGCGCCTCATCAGCTCCGCGTACCTGGGCGGCGCATCTGCCGGAGATTCATAACCACTCGTCGACTCCGACATCATGTGCAACAGCTTGTCCTCAAAATCGTGATCCTCGTTCATGAAAGCGATGGCGTTCGACAATGGCCCAAAGGAATTTTCCGGCAGCGGTTGTTTCTGCACGAAGGCAGTTTCCAGGCGGCGGATGAGCGGAAACAAAGTGACCTCCTCCCGCTTCATGTGACTCTCCAGTTCTCGGCGGAACCGCGCAAATATATTGAGAAGCGCGGTAGCCTTCGCACAATAGACGGACGCATGCTCACGGCACAGCTCACTGATCATTTGTTCCAATTCGGGAAGCTCGGTTTTCAGATACGCGTGGTGGCGATCGAGAATCGTTTCAATCAGGGCGTGAAGAGGATTTAAGCCTTCGGCTAAATCAGGAAGTTGATTTGCCCGCGAGATTGCGTCATTGGCCGGAGCAGATGCCATTTCAGAACCAGATTGAGGCCACGCTGCACGAAGCAACATTTCTAGCACCAGAGTCGTCATGCCTGCAAATGATCTACCAGGACTGGTTGTAATGATTCAACCACTGAAGAGCTGGCAGGAGTAGGCTCCGGCAACTGATACAAGCGGAATCAAGACAACAATCCATAGCGCGGTTTGTGTGCGATTCATTGTTCATTCGCGGGGAAAGCGAAGAAGTAAATTGTCAGTATAGGGGAAGCACGTCGGAAGAAAGTGTGACAGTTATCACACGCATGCTATTTTTCGTGCATCGCTTCCTTCTGCGCTGTTTTTGCGGTGACGAAAGAAATAGAATTTCTCCTGCAATGAAAAGGATTTTTGCAAACGGAGTACCCAGGTTTGTCTCCGAAAGGCAATGAATCATGAAAGTTTCCGCCGGCAAAGGGTCAGGTCTCAAGGCTGTTTCGAATGAACGCGGCGTGATCGCCGCTTTGGCGATGGACCAGCGCAATTCTCTCAAGAAGGCGCTAGGCGAGAACACCACTCGCGAGCAACTCGAAGAATTCAAGACGGCTGTAGTTGAGCTTCTAACCCCACATGCGAGCGCGGTGCTTCTGGATCCGGAATTCGGGCTCAATGCATCCAGGCATAGGGCTGCGGGAGCAGGTTTGTTGTTGGCTTATGAGAAATCCGGGTACGATCCCGCCCGACCCGGACGAATTCCGGAATTACTGCCACGCTGGTCCGCGGCGCGATTGCAGGCTGCAGGGGCCGATTGTTGCAAGGTTCTGCTTTACTACTCACCGTCCGAGTCTTCCGAAATCAACGATGAAAAGTATGCCTTCATTGAGCGGATTGGGAATGAATGTCGGGGAGCCGACATTCCTTTCTTCCTGGAGTTAGTGACTTACGATCCGCGTGGAGCGGAGGCTGGCGGCCCGGAATACGCGAAGCAAAAACCTGAGATGGTTAGAAGGACAATCGCGGAGTTTACACAAGACCGATATGCGATTGATGTGCTGAAAGTCGAGATCCCGGTAAATTTGCGCTATGTCGAAGGCGCGCGTTCCTTCACCGGACCAAACGTCTACAGCCGCAAAGAAGCTCTGGATCATATTCACCGCGCGGCAGCAGCTGCAACCAGGCCATTCATCTACTTGTCGGGAGGAGTGGTAGTTTCGGAATTTGTGGAAGGTCTAAAACTGGCCGCGGAAGCGCAAGCGGGATTTAGCGGTGTGCTCTGCGGCCGTGCCATTTGGGGGCCAGCGATGGCTGTTTACAGGAGTGGCGGTCGTCAAGCACTCCAGTCATGGTTGCGCACAGAAGGAGTGAAGAACATCTCGTCCGTCAATGAATGCCTGAAGCCGGCCCATCCGTGGTTCGAGGGCCATCATTTAACTGCTGCCTGACAACTATTCCGATCGACGATTGTCAGATCTCCCGACTCGACTATTGCAAGTTCTCGCGTGAGCGTTCAATGAGCCAGCGCCTTCGAAGTGGCCCGCGTCTCACAGGCCATTCTTGCTCCAGAGCTGTTGGAATTACTTCACGTCGTTCCCAAGACGATACCAGCGTTTACGCACACAGCAGCATCTCCGGAGCCACGGTCGGTAGAAACACACTCACAGTAGTTCCTCTCCTGCCTGGGTGCGTACCGGTTCGTAGCCGTATAGAACCTCCATTTCTGACGACAATCACCTTCGTCGTCCACAAACCCAGACCCGCGCCCCTGCGCTTTTTCGTGCTAAAGAATGGCTTGAATATCCGCTCGCGATTTTCCGATCCGATACCGCATCCGGAATCACTGATCGTGATCCGAACTCCGGAACGCCGAGGGCTATGCCAATCCTTGGCCGCCGCCACTCTGATCCACAGCGACTGCGATCCGGATTCGATGGAATTAGAGAGGAGATTATGCAGCAGAGCGCGGACTCGATCGTCACGTGCAGCGAGACTGGTATCGCCGCGGTACTCTCGCTTGACCTGTACATGCTTGGCTGAGTCATCCATGTTCAGCTTCTGCAGAACGGCATCTGCTACCTCGGCGACATTTACGTTCTTAGCGGTCTCATCCTCTCTATACAGATCGAGGGTCAGCTTCGTGATATGGCGGATGCGTGTCACTTGCTCTTCCACGAGGTCAACATATTGCCTTGCCCGATCATGGAGAGGCTCTCCTGCCAACAAAAATAACCCGTTCGTAGCACCAGCCAACGGATTATTGATTTCATGCGCGAGAAGCGAGGCCATATTGGCGGCACCAGTCAGCTGTTCAGTTTTTTGCAGCAACTCTTGCGCCCGAATGCGGTCTGTTATGTCAACGAGATTCGCTCCGACAAATTTGTGACCAGACTGATCAACGAACGGGAACTTGGTCGCCATCCAATAGCGCTCTTCGCCACCTTCCTCAATGATGTCTAAAAACTGCAAGGCGTGACCTTCTCGGAGTACCTCGAGCTCATGTGGGCGGAGCTGGCCATTGGAAGTCGACGGGAACCAACTCTTGAGCACCTTCATGGCGGTTTCGTTCGCGTACACTCTCCGTCCTTGTGCATCTTTCATGTAGGTACAGGCCGGGCTGTTGTCCATAAATGCATTCAGCAGCGCTTGCATTTCGGCCAAACTACTTTGTGCTTTCTCGCGCTCCGCGATGGAACGTGCCGCAACTTCGGCCGCTTGTTGCCGAGCCCGGATCACCGCGACCACCGCAAGGGCCGTAAGGAGGTAAACGGCAAATCCAGCGGCATCGCTGATCCTCTCAAAGCCCCACCTGTATCGTGGTGGGACAAATGCGAAGTAGGCAATCCCAGCTCCCAAAAACATCGTGAGCAAGGCCGGCCGCAGGCCCACATACAAGCCCGTCACTGCTACCGCCAGCACGAAGGTGATATAGGGCATCTGATCGGCCCGCCAGGGGTCAACGAGGAGCCGCAAGAGCAATCCTGACAGTGTAACCAGAAGAGCGAACGTGTAGGGATTGGCACGAAACTGCCGAATCCAGCTCGCAATCATTGGGTGCTTTGAATTGGAGCTTCGCTCAGATGATTGTCGGAAACGCGGCGTTAGGAGCGCTAAGGTTGCCATTTTCGAGTCCTTCAACTCTAGATCGGTTCGCTACATCATATTGACATGAGACCGGTGCCAGGCAGAAATTGCACTTGGTTTTCATATCGCCAAGCGAGGGCCAAAGCCAGCATCGGCGCGTTGCGAGAAGCGGCTGGTTATGGTTCACCAGCCTGTTCCGCGCCCATCATCGCAATTGCGCGAACCGAATATAGTGACAGAAGTCACTGAAGTTCAAAACATGTAGAGCTCAAACTCAGGGACACGATAGTGATCGTTGGCTCAAACCAATTAGTTATCATCGTTGCCGCGCTGGCCGACCTCCGCACGACACGAAAATAGCAACTTTGCGGAACGACTCATTCCGAAGACCATTGGGCAACCGGCCGAACTTACAGCTCTCTGAGCCTCCATTCTCTCCGAGAGAAGTTGCAAATCTCAACAACACGGGCGCGCTTCACGAGCAGTCGCTCACACACTCGGAGTACATCTGTTTTTGCAGCGGTACAGATGCTCCATTGCGAGTTGTGCACCAGAGCGCGAAGCTAAATCTGATAAACGAAATTGAGGAGGGTTTGATGGTTTCGAAATGCACAAATCCGCGATGCAAGACAGAATTCCATTACTTTCGCGGCGGCAGGTTGTTTCGTTTTGATCTGCATCATCCGGAGGCGCCCTGTGTGGACGTTCCCAAAGCGATCTGCGCTCGCAAACCAGCCCACGCCACTATTTTTTTCTGGCTTTGTCCTGAGTGCGCAACGAAGTACACGCTCGCATTCTCTCCGCATTCGGGAGTCGAACTTCGAGCGAGGGCAACGCATGCGCCAGCGTACGCGACGACAGAATCTCAGCTTTCCGTTTGTGCATAACTATCATGTGTGCGGTCAGGCTGATTGGAGAAACAGTTATGAACAATTTTGCGCAAGAACTCAGGCACGAGCACCAACTGATTGATAAAGTCCTCGCAG
Source organism: Terriglobales bacterium (assembly GCA_035280185.1). Taxonomy (GTDB): domain Bacteria; phylum Acidobacteriota; class Terriglobia; order Terriglobales; family Acidobacteriaceae; genus Angelobacter. Next base: position 4,199 of record DATEGH010000282.1, on the reverse strand, counting down.
CCATGAGCACGGTGGCCGATCTGATGGAACGCGGGCAGGAATTGCAGGCGAGCACGTTAGCTGGCTTGGTTCAGTTTCTCCGGATTTTTGCGGGGGAATACCACCACAATAAGGAAGAGAAGTACCTCTTTCCGTTGCTCGAAACCAAGGGATCGATTGAGATCAACCGGCGTGTCGCGCAAGTGCAACGCGAGCACTGTGAAATTGCCGATGTGGTCAACCAGCTAGCCTCGATCTCGGTCATTTACTCCAGCGATCCGGAGGCCGTGAAACTTTCCCTGGTTCCCCTGATCGTGAGATTGGCGGAACTCTATCCGGCACTGATTTGGAAAGAGGAGTACCTTCTCCTGCCATTGGCTGAGCATGTTCTCACCGACTCCGAACAGAAGGTTCTGCAGAGCAAGTTCCTGCGAATTACCCAGGAAATGGGGGCTGACGTTCACGATGCGTTTGAGGAGTTGGCCAGCGGGTTTGCGTTAGTGGTGGAGTATGCAGATGCAGGGGCCTGCCCGTTGTGCTCGCCTGCCGCATGATCGGCCGCCACGCTGAGTCCGCGCGCATTCGCATCGTCGGAACGAAGGGCGACGGTCGCCAACTCGACTTCTGTATCGCCCCAAGGTTTGCTCACAGCTAGGCAGCTACTCTGTCACCAGCGGGGCGCTGGGCTGGAGCTTTCGAAATCTCCGCAACTGTTTGGTGCACCTTCTGGGGTTCTGCTGACACAGAAACATCCGCTTGCGCAATGATTCCGACAACGCGATTCTGCTCATCTACAATCGGCACTCTGCGGATCTTGTGCTGCTGCATCAGCTTTAGGCAGTCCTCAGGACTTTCCTGAGGTTTGCACGCGACAGGATTTCTGCTCATGGAGTTGCGTACGTTTGCTGTTTTCGGATCTTTGCCATCAGCGACAACGGTGCAGCACAGGTCTCGATCTGTTACGACGCCTTGTAGTCTGGAGTGGCGTTCGAAAGCCAACACCGGGCCAGTCTGTCGTCATGTTCGCCGGCGTTCCAGTGCTAAACCTTTGAAGAAAGCAGCTTGACACTTAAGGTGTGTTGCTGTCCTGTCGCGAGTTGATCGATCCGCCGGTAATGCCGGCCACAGGTCACGAAGCGCGAGTCTTAGGAACTTTCGTCCGCCGTACTGCTTTGGGTATTGCTGCTGCATTTTCCGGAATGCAGTTCCTTCCGGTCATCACTACTAATTCGCCGCCGTCGCCTTGTGCGCGCTTTTCCAGCCGCCGCCACGCTGCGGCTAACGCCTCAACGGCAGAGCGCGGGAACAGCCGGGATTGGAATACTGGTGGGCATTCGGTTTCTTCCAGTACCGGACAGCCCTCATGCATCATCTGATGAGAGAGTAGAACATCGCGCAGCGGCACTTCGTATGGCTTGCTACATTGCGGGCATTTTAACCGGATACCAACAAACGAGAGAATGTCCATGATGAACCTCGATTCATAGGGTCTGCTTCAGTTAGATTAATTTTCGTTGTATAGCGTTCATCACTGCTTCCAATCGGTTGTGAGTCCGCAGCTTCTGATTGATGTGGTGCAGGTGGTTGCGAAGAGTTTGTAAGCTGATATCCAACTCGTCGGCGATGTCGGCTGAATTTTTTCCATCCGCAAACAGGCGCAAAATTTGTCTTTCTTGATCCGAAAGCGGCATCACCGGTTCGGCGCGGCTGGCACTTTCGCCGATGTCCGCCAACTGTCGCGACAGCTCAAGCACTTTGTGCGCTAAGTGCTCAGTTTTTTTCTGCTCGCTGATGTCGTGGGCTAAATGAATCAGCAGTCGTTTTCCGGTGCGGGCATTGTCGAAGACAATCGTGGACATGTTGATCCAGAGTGGCCGTCCAGAACGAGTCTTGACGTTCATGTCGAAATTCGGCACCTCCGTGTGCTGACCCGAGCATTCCAGCACACTGCATCCCTCATGGCAGACTTCAGTGCCTAGCGGACCGGTGCCGTGTAATATCTCGAAGCAGGTCTTGTGCCTGACTTCATCGGCTCTGAAGCCAAACAGGCGTTCTGCTGCCTTGTTCCAATATTGGATGGTGCCGTCACTCGCGATGGCGAACGCCGCATCAGTTGTGTGTTCCAGCAGAGAAAACAATTCTGATTCAAGCATGCTTATTTCCGTGAAAGCCTCGGTTCGCATTCGCAAGAAGCGGCCGAATCTCGTCGCGTAAGTCCCCCTAATCAGATTACTGCTTGCATCTGGAGTCGGCAGTGATCTTTGTCACAGCCACGCAGCGACCTGGAAGTCTTCGGTACATCAAGATTACGCACCCGAGGTGAACTTGTTTGTGGATCACAGTCAGAACGTGCAACCCGAAGGTTGCGGCGCGGCATTCGGGGCACTTCGGATCTCTGGCGAGTTGTGTACAAATCCTGGCTGGACGTTGTCTCGAGAGCTGGGCCCGTCAGGTACTCTCCTGTCGCTGCTGGCTTGTTTTGGCTGCAACTCCGATATCAGCACAACCTGCAACATCCGTCTTAGAAGATCTGCTGCGGCAACTCTGGCGCAGCGTGCCTGTGATTTTAGTCACCGCCCGCTCCTGGCTCCGAGGTTTAGATTAAAAACAGGAGGAAGCTCATGGCTTACGTAATTGCCGAACCGTGCATCGGAGTCAAAGACACTGCATGTGTAGATGCATGTCCAGTCGATTGCATCCATCCTCGCAAGAATGAACCAACCTTCGCAGGCGATGCGCAGCTTTATATTGATCCGGTCGAATGCATCGATTGCGGCGCTTGCGTGCCGGTATGTCCGGTATCCGCCATCTTCGCTGCGGATGATCTTCCGGAGAAGTGGAAACAGTATGCCGAGATCAATGCCACTCATTATCAACCGCAAGGATCGTAAGGAGGAGTCGCATGACCCAAAGAATCGATTATCGCCGTGTCGCTCCAGCAGCCGTGCAGGCCATGACAGGTTTGCAGAAATATGTGGACGACTGCGGGCTTGAGGCCTCGCTGTTGAACCTGGTGAAAGTTCGTGCTTCCCAAATCAACGGCTGTGCCTTTGCGTCGATATGCACACGCTGGACGCTCGCGCCATCGGAGAAACCGAGCAGCGGCTGTATGCAGTCGCGGTATAGGAGGAGGCGCCATTTTTCAGCGATCGTGAACGTGCCGCCCTGGCCTGGACCGAAGAGGTTACTTTGATTTCGAGAACCAAAGCTTCGGATGCCGCTTATGCAGAGGCACGGCGCCACTTCAGTGAGAAGGAGTTGGTCGATCTCACGATGGCGATCATCGCGATCAACGGCTGGAATCGTCTTGCGGTCAGCTTTCGCGCAATAGCCGGCCGCTATCATCCGCATACATTGTCGGCGGCGGCTCGTGATCTGGCGCCAACGGGAAGCTAGCGAACTCCAAGCCGACGTGAAGGTATTTCCAAGGTGAAGATGGCAACGACAAAATCGGCACTCACCTTCACAATGCGCCCAAGGCCGCCGTTTCGTCTTGATCTCACCGTTTGGGCGCTGCGGCGGCGCGAGCGCAATGTTGTCGATACCTGGGATGGCAGCACCTATCGCCGGGTGCTCGTTCTCGATGGAGTGCCGGTAGCCATTTCTTTGCGCCAGCTTGGCTCCAGCGAGTATCCATCGCTGCTCGTGAAGGCGAACGCTCCACCTCACCTCCACCCCAGTCTGGCAAAATCGCTGACGAGCATGCTCGGCCTGCAAGTCGATTTAGATCGCTTTTACGCGATGTCCATGCGGGATCGGCGATTAGCTCCGCTCGTCGAGCAGTTCCGCGGAGTAAAGCCGCCACGCTTCCCCTCGCCTTTTGAGGCCTTCGTGAATGCCGTCGCCTGCCAGCAGCTCTCGCTTACCGTAGGAATCGAGCTGCTCAACCGGCTCGCGATTCAATTTGGACCCACGGCCGGAATGGATGTGCCACAGCATGCTTTTCCTCGGCCAGAAGACGTGGTCCGCATCGATCCGAATCATTTTCGCCAACTCGGATTCAGCTATAACAAGGCGCGTTCCATTCTGGAATTTGCGAATCTGATTGTTTCGGGTCACTTTGATGCAGGCGCTTTGGAACAGGCGAATAACTCGGCAGCCCTCGAACAACTGCGCGGTCTTCGTGGCGTAGGCCGCTGGACCGCAGAGTATGTTCTGTTGCGCGGTTTAGGAAGAATCGATGTCTTCCCTGGAGATGACGTCGGCGCGCGCAATCGTCT
>DATEGH010000281.1:0-11885 GCA_035280185.1 Terriglobales bacterium | reverse complement strand
GCTTTTTCACGGCAATCCTCTGCGTACAGGGATGGTTGCTTCGGGGAGCTTCCCGGAATAAGCTCTCGGGAAACAAAGAGTCACGAGCGGCGGTTTGGTTTCAGGGGATTTTGGAAAAAATTGCTCGTTCCGCGATGTGGGCGAACCCGGCGACGCATGCCTCCGACAATGGAGAGGAGAATTCTCATGCGTTTGCCGCGGTGATCCCCTTTCCGCGAAGGCGAGCATCGGTAAGCTTCAGTGGTGTAAACGTTCGGATTCACCGACTGTTGAGGGCCACCAAAGTTTCCTTTTTGTTTCTGAACAATGCGGAACCGATGCAACACGCCCTCACACGTTGAGGCGCGTGAGCGACATACAAAAGGCCGTCCGGCAACTGGACGGCCTTTCTTTCAAGGGAGAATAGTTCCAACGGAGGTTCAAGAAACCATCAGAACTTTTCTGGAAAAAATCTTATGGGCGGCTGAAAGTCACTGTCAAGAAGTTTTTCAATAATAAATCTATTTGTTTTCAACAACTTAGAGTAAACGTTAACATCTTGACGAAAGTGCCAAAATTTGTCATTAGTCCGCTTCTCTGGAATCTAAGCACTGATTTTTCAGGGATTTAGACCCCTACTTCAGGTTGAGCTGGATGATCTCCACATCCTCCGGCCGGTCAAAGACGCGGTTCGGGAACAGCCTTTTAGTAATGATTCTCACCCCTCCAAAAGCGAAGCCAAAGATCAGAGCCACGCCGAGTACGAACACAATTAATAGAACCAGCGAGAGAGCCAGAGAGTACGGATCGTCTTTCGGGTTCGGCTTCGTCGGCTGGTTCCACGTGACGTCGGCATCGTAGTTGACTGAGGCAAGCAACGATTCCGCCTCGCTTTGAGGAATGCTGCCGCTCACTGCCGCCACCAGCGGCCCGCTGCGCCGGAAATAAAACGTGCCTGGCAGCGCCGCTGCTTGCATGGCCTTCAAACGTTCAGCGGCAATCTGCGGAGTGGGATAGTTGACGAGCGTAAGGCTGGCATCGCCATTGGAGCTGCGATACTGCGCAAACTCCACTTCCGGACTCATGCTGAAATCAATGAGGACGCCGGGAAGCGGCACGGCCAGACGACTAAGGGCAACGGGTCCCATGATGTAACGTGCCGTCTCGCGGATAAGCGACTGTTTCGGCAACTGTCCGGGAAGCGTCGGCGGCGTGGAAATGTCCGCGCTGGGCGCCGGCAAAGCGTGCGATAAAGCGCGCAGGTCCTCTGCCGACATCGCGGTGACCTGCTCCAGCGCAACATCCACGAGAATGTTTCCGCGATAAAACAGCACACGTCGATTGTTGGAAGCGCCCTTGTCTCCCACGTCTTCTTTCTGCATCTGCGGCTGCAGATAATAGGTAAACGCCCCATAAGCGCCGCTTGCATCTTTGAACCGCGCAGCCTTCACCTGCATCGTTCGTCCGTAGCGGGAATAACTGGCAGTTTCAAAGCCGGCGAAACCATATTCCTTGAGCACCGGAGCATCCGCCGGATCTACGCTTGCGGGATCAGCGCCGGTCTTGATAGAAGAAGAATTTAGTTGCCAGCCATCGAATGTTCGCGGCAGAACCCGAGGCTCTTTTGCCAGGGCAGCTCCCACCCAGACCAGAAGCGCCAGTAAAATCGAAAATGCTTTTGACGTCATGGAAAAAACGAGCGGAGGATTCCTTCCTTAATTAGACACCATCCGCTGCTCCTATGATTCTAAACGGGGCCGGGGTACCACTTTTGCTAAACTAAGCTCAATGGCTCTCATCCAGCGCAGGAAGTCGGTGACGGCGAAAATCGGGCCCGTGCTCGTGGGCGGCGACTCGCCCGTGGTCGTCCAATCCATGACCAACACCGACACTGCTGACGTGCCCGGCACCGTCGCTCAGGTGGCGCAGTTGGCTCGCGCCGGTTCAGAACTGGTTCGCGTCACCGTAAATAATGATGCCGCAGCCAAGGGAGTTCCCGCCATTGTGGAAGGCCTGGAAAAGCAGAACATCCGCGTTCCCATCATCGGCGACTTTCACTACAACGGCCATCTGCTGCTCACCAAATATCCTGAGTGCGCCCAGGCGTTGGCCAAGTACCGCATCAATCCTGGAAATGTAAGCGTCGGCCGCAAGGACGACAACAATTTCCGTGCCATGGTGGAAGTTGCGGCAAAAAATGACCGTCCTGTCCGCATCGGCGTGAACTGGGGATCGCTGGACCAGCAGTTGCTCACGCGCATGATGGACGAAAACTCCCGCAGCCCCGAGCCGAAAGATGCTCGCGACGTCACTATGGAAGCCATGGTGGTGAGCGCGTTGCGCTCGGCGCAGATCGCCGAAGACACGGGCTTGCCCCACGACCACATTATTCTCAGTGCCAAAGTCAGCGGAGTGCAGGACCTGATTGACGTGTACCGCAACCTGGCCACGCGTTGCGACTATCCGCTGCATCTCGGGCTCACCGAAGCCGGCATGGGAGCTAAGGGGATTGTTAGCAGCACCGCCGGGTTGGCTGTTCTGCTTCAGGAAGGGATTGGCGATACCATCCGCGTTTCGCTTACTCCCGCGCCCAACGGCAACCGCGCCGACGAAGTCACGGTCGCGCAGCAGATTCTCCAGTCGCTCGGCATCCGTAGCTTCGTCCCGCAGGTTACCGCGTGTCCCGGCTGCGGTCGCACCACCAGCACCTTCTTCCAGGAAATGGCGGAGCAAATCCAATCGTACCTGCGCGACAATATGCCCATCTGGAAAGGCAAATATCCTGGCGTGGAAGAGCTGAAGCTTGCCGTGATGGGCTGCGTGGTCAATGGCCCGGGCGAATCAAAACACGCCAACCTCGGCATCTCGCTGCCTGGGACTTTTGAAGAGCCCAAGGCGCCGGTGTTTGTTGACGGGCGATTGATGACCACGCTGAAAGGCGAGCGGATCGTTGCCGAGTTTATCGAGATCCTGAACGAGTACGTGGAATCGCGCTACGGCTCAGGACCTGCGAAGCCCCAGGAAACCTACGCTGCCAGCAATCCGTAGCTCACCGCAAACCACACCCCGAACGCCACAATCACCATTGCGATTCTTACCGCTGGATTGTCTACGATATTGTTCCATTTCGCGTCCATCAAATCCTCCCATGTTCGTCCCCTGCTTACTTTGACTCCTTTGAGATTGTCTGGTTAACAATACGGACGCAAACAAAATTGGTTTCGCAAATTAAAAAAATCTTTTGTTTATTGTTTTGCTATCTTCCAAAACCTGCCGGCGTCTCATGAATAATTCATTCTTTTTCTCTCTCGCCCTGGTGGGAGCGGAGGAGAGCGGAAGCATGAACGGCTGGGCCGTTTCTTGACCTCACTTCTGCGGTCCGGTTGATTGTGCTGCTGTTTCTCTGCCGCTCTCCAGGGCGCAAATTCGTCCGCTTCACCTCTGGCCGGCTATAACCCAACCTCGGAAGCTCTCATCCAACTATCGAGCAACGATCCTGAGTAGGTTGGAGAACACAGTGCGTCTCTACAGATTCAATTCGGAGAAGCTGAGGGCGCGGGAGCACGCCAGGAAAAAAGCCTCGCCCTGGAAGCTGGGCGGACTTGGAGCTTTCGGGCTGAGCAAGAGAGTTTATGAAGAAATCGGCGAAGACGAAGTTCTTACCCGCTCCGCCGCTCTGTCCTATTACTTTCTTTCTGCACTTGTCCCGATGCTGTTCTTTCTCGTCGCGCTGCTGGGGTTCTTCGCGCAAAGCGGAAATCTTCAGGCAAACCTCTTCGCCTATGCCGCACGGGTGATGCCGCCGGACGCCTTTACCCTCCTCCAGAAGATATTGAAGGAAATCGCCAACCATAGCACCGGGCTCAAGCTGGCCTTCGGACTTGCTCTTGCATTGTGGTCAGGATCCGGCGGGATGATGTCCATCATGGACGCGCTGAACCGCTGTTATCACGTGAAGGATTCACGCGCCTATTGGAAGCAAAAACTGCTCTCCATCGCCCTGACCGTGGCCATCACTCTTCTGACGGTGGCGGCACTGATCATCGTCCTCTATGGCGGGACCATTGCGCAGTTCGTGGGAAACCACACCGGCCTCAGCGGCATTACGGTTTGGCTCTGGCGCGTGGTGCAATGGCCCATTGCCTTTCTCTTTGTGGTGTTTTCCTTTGCCCTCATGTATTACTGGGGCCCTGATGCCGACCAAGAGTGGCAGTGGATTACACCGGGGTCGCTCATGGGCGTTGTGACCTGGCTGTGCGCCTCAATTCTGTTCCGCGTTTATCTGCATTACTTCAACAGCTACAGCAAGACCTACGGCTCGTTGGGAGCGGTGATTGTGCTCCTGCTGTGGTTGTACATTACCGCGATGGCCATTCTGGTGGGTGGAGAAGTCAATGCAGAAATCGAGAATGCCGCCGCCGAGCGCGGCCATCCTGAAGCGAAGCATGAAGGAGAGAAGGTGGCGTAGGAACGCGGTTCTTAGTATTTAGTATTTAGTTCTTAGCTTCTGTCAACAGCATGTGCTCTGGCCTCTGAAGTGTGTTTTTGCGCTTGGTAAAAAGCGCTAAATACTAAAAGCTAAATACTAACTACTAAATATTCACTTTTACCTTGGATTCCGCCGCCGGTGCTGTTACCGGCGCCAGCGGCAGTTCCATCGTGACCACCAGCCCATTTTTGGCATTCTCCGCATGAATCGCGCCGCGGTGAAGCTTGATAGTGCGATCGGCAATGGAAAGGCCCAGGCCCGTGCCTCCGCTGGTCCGCTCGCGCGCCTCGCTCACCCGATAAAAAGGTTCAAAAATGTGTTTCAACTCTGATTCCGGAACCCCCGGGCCGTAATCACGCACTCTGAGCACCGCGGTATTCAGCCGCCACACCAACGAAACCTCCACGGCAGTCCCTTCCCCCGTGTAGCGGATAGCGTTGCGGATTACGTTCTCGATCGCGCTGCGTAGAAGCTCGGATGTCCCCTGAACGCGGCAATGATCGAGTTGCACCGCCTTCACTTCGCGGTTCAGAGGTTTGGCTTCAAAGTTTGCGTCGTCGATGATCTGCTGCACCAGGTCTTCGAGAACGACCGTCTCTTCAGAAACGTGCTCCGCGCCGCTCTCCAAACGGGTGAGCGTCAGCAACTGTCCCACGAGTTGATTCACGCGCTCGGATTCCTGCTCAATGCGGTCCAACGGGCCTGCGGCCTTGCCGTTGCTGTTCTTGCGCGCCAGTTCCAGAGCGACGCTCAAGCGGGCCAGGGGAGAACGCAATTCGTGTGAGATGTCCGCCAGCAGCCGCTTCTGCGACGAGATCAGCGAAGAAATGCGTTCGGCCATGTGATCAAATTCGCGGCCTAACTCCGCCAACTCGTCGCGCCGTTTTCCCAGTTCAGGCGAAACTCGGGCTTCAAGGTTCCCTTCTGCGAAGTTCTTCACCGTCTGCTGAAGTTTCTTGACGGGCGAAGTGAGGTAAAGCGCAAGGAGATAACAGACCAGCCCAACCACCAGAATGCTGGCGACAACACGTCCAGGAGAAAATGCGCTCGGACGCGGCAGGACCGCCTGGCGCAACCGCGAAACAAAGATATAGGCCTTCCCACTCGGGCCGGTGACGGCGCGTCCCCAAGTGAGCCGGCCGAGAAAGATATGAGAGGCATTCTTGTGCGTATCGCGAACTTCTCTGGCCATGTTCGCGGCGTCCTCAGTTACTGGGCTGCTTACCGGAACAGCGTTTCCGTCAAACAGATAAATTTCAGTGCCAGAGTCCTGCTTGGACCGGCGAACGTACTGCTCGAAGGCTTGAGAGCCTTCACGGTCATAGACTTGCACCGCCGATTCGGCATACAGCTTCAACGCTTCGCCGAATGCGCCGCGCGAGCCCGGCACCGGGATTTCCGCAAGCGAGAGCCAGAACATCAGGTTCCATACTCCAGCCATCACAGCGGCGGCGAGCCAGAACCACATGAAGATCTTCAGGAACAAGCTGCGCGGGGCAATGATATTTTTCCAGTTCACGCCTGCTCTCCCGGTATGAGGTAAACGTATCCGCTGCCGCGAATCGCCTTAATGCGTTCCTGCGAGCCGTCATAGGGCCCGAGCTTGCGGCGAAGGTTGCTTACGTGCACGTCAATGCTGCGGTCCAAGGGCGACATGGGACGTCCCAGCGCCGCCTGCGTGAGATCTTCGCGGCTGATGATCTTTCCCGGATTGCGCAGGAATGTGGAGAGAAGATCGAACTCTGCTCCGGTAAGCGTCACCGGTTTACCTCCGCAGGTCACGCTGCGCGATTCAGGATGCAGTTCCACATCGGCCAGATGGACAGGATGGCCCGGACCTGCAGCGGGTCCGGAGCTGCGCCGCAGCACCGCGCGCAACCGCGCCACCAGTTCACGAGGATTGAATGGCTTGGGCAGGTAATCGTCCGCGCCCAGTTCCAGGCCGAGAATACGGTCCAGGTCGCTGCCACGCGCAGTGAGCATCAGCACCGGGACGCTGCTGCCTTTGTGCCGCAATTGCTTCAGCACATCCAGGCCGCTCATGCCCGGCAACATCACGTCCAGGATCACCGCAGCATACTGATGGGAAAGCGCCTTCTCCAGTCCCTTCGGACCGTCATGCGCGGCTTCCAAATTCACCTGTTCGCTCTGGAGATACTCTGCCAGCAGCTTGCTCAGTTCCGTGTCGTCGTCAATCAGCAGGACTGAAACCATATCTTTATCTCTCCACCTTAACGCGGGGAACATACCTGAGGGAGTTAAGAACTGTGAAGGCCGAGAAGTCGCAATTTTACAACTCCTAACTTTTTGCTGTTGCTTTTGGGGTTAATACTGAAGGCAGCCAGCAAAAGGCTGCCGGACGGATTCTAAAGGAGTCTCATACATGCAACGAAAACTTTTACTGGCTGCTCTTCTGACGGCGATCACCGCGCTCGGGGCAACCATGTTTGCGCAAGGTCACCGAGGCTGGATGCTCCAGCGAATGACCAAAGAGCTGAATTTGACGGAAATGCAACAGCAACAAGTGAAGACAATCCTGCAGGCAGAGCGGGGCAAGATCCAGCCCATCATGCAGCAGCTTCACCAAAACGAGCAGGCGGAAAACACCTCTATTACCGGCCCATTCGACGAAGCCAAAGCGCGCGATTTCGCCCAGAAACAGGCCGCGCTTATGACTGACATGATGGTGGAGAAGGAGCGGACCAAATCACAAATTTATGCGCTGCTGACTCCGGAACAGCGCCAGAAGGCCCTGGAACTCATGCAGCAGCGGGAACAGCGCCGCGCGGAGCGGCTGCAAAAACACCAACAGCAGCAACAGCAGGCAGCGCCTCAAAACCAGTAACTCTCGTCATGCTCTCTCCTGAGGTGGTTGAGGACGGTCGCAAGGCCGTCCTTTTTTACTGCACTCGGGCGCCGGGAATGGATTCCAGGCGTGCGCGGACCATCTGGTAAAACGACCACACACTTTCGTCGGCGCCTTGAGTGAGCCGGCGGTGCACTTTCATTGACGGAAACAGCCTGCTTCCCTTTACCGTCAGAGTCAGAGTGGCGAACTGCTTACCCGGATAGGTTTCAATGCTCCAGTCCCCTCCAAATCGGCGGCGCACGACTTCCCCCAGATAACTCCCCCAGATTTTGCAAATCTCCGAAACATCTGAGGGCGACTGCTGTTTTGAGATCTCGTCAAGAATCCCTTCCATCCGCTTTAGGGACTCCTCGCCGTAGTCCAAAAGACGGTCGCGCTCTGCGGCTAATGTGACAGCCTTTGCCGCGTAGGACTGCACCATCTCCGCCACTGATTCGTGGATTTCCATTGCGCCAGTCTATCAGGGTTGACTCTGGGCGACTTGCAGAAGAAAAACAATGCACCACAGGGTAGCCATGCGATTCCAGGAAGGTTCAGTGGATTCCTTGCCATCCGAGTGCCGGCGGCCCTCGAACAAAGTAAGAATAAATTTACCTACACACTCTTGACAGCCTTCCCTTCCATCTTTACTATTCAGCAACTCTGGAATTGAAACAACAGTATTTGGAGACCTCAGTAGTTCCCGAAAGGAAGGCTGAAGATGGTGTCTCGGATACGCTCCAAAGCTTGCATCGCTTCTGTGATTCTGCTCTTGTTCTTGCAAGTATTCATCAGCCCTGCTGAGGCGCAATACACCACTGCCACGGGAACGCCAACGTTTACGACTGCTCTTCCGGTAGAGATGGGGTTCACCAACGTAGCTAACGGCAACCTGCACCTTGAGATTCCTCTGGCTTCGTTCCCACAACGCGGGCGCTTGGTATACAACGCGCGTCTGGTTTATGACAGTTTGATCTGGAAGATTTCCGGAGGCGCGTGGCAAGCCACCAATGTTCCGAACTCCATGGGTGGGTGGCGGCTTTTGACCGGCGGCGAATCCGGAACTGTAACTTACACCACGGTCAGCAAGGCTTGCGATACGCCTCCTCCGATTAGATACAGGACGCTATATTCAAACTTTATCTGGACGGCGCCAAATGGGACCAAACATCGATTCCCCATCAGCACCATGCGGGACAATACCATCTGCCAGGAAGGCGTCAGTTCCGACGACGAACTGGCTGACGATTCCACTGGCTACTCCATGTCGGTGACGAATTACACCTCAGCAACCATCTATGCGCCGGATGGAACGCAGGTTTACCCCACCGTCATGGACACGAACGGAAACTTCTTTTCCAAGGACACGAGCGGGAACATCGTCGACACGCTGGGGCGGACTCCCATCACAGTTAACGCCAGCGGCAACCCAATCATCTACAGCATTCTCAACACACAGGGCGGGACTACCGATGTGAAGGTCACTACCACCACGGTTTCGGCGGACACGAGTTTCGGGCAGAGCGGAGTTGCCGAGTGCACCACCTGCTCGTTCACGGCAATTCAGTCCATCACCTTTGCCGATGGCAGCGGCTACAGCTTCACGTACGATTCAGGAACCGCCGCGGGGCATTTCGGCGAATTGACCAGCATGACGTTGCGTACAGGCGGGACCGTGAATTATGGCTATACGACGTTCGCCGACGGTGCGGGGAATCATAGCCGCTGGCTTACTTCCAAAGCCGTCGGCGCGAACACCTGGAATTACACGCCACTTGCTCAGAGCCAGACAGCGCAGCAGGTCACGGTGAAAGACTGCCTGAACAACAGCATCGTTTACTCCTTTTCCCTCAACAATGGCGCCTGGATGAGCAGCGCGAACTATACCGATTCCAGCCAGGCCAATCTCGGCACGGTCACGAACTCGTGGGACACCAGCAATACCTGTGCGCCGGGCAGCGGATGCAATGGCGCCATCATGGTACGAAAGCTCAACTCCGTCGTGCAGCTTCCTGGGGGTCTGTCGAAGACTGTTACCTATTCGTATGCTTCGTCCTACACTGGGCAACTGAGTGAAATTGACGAATCGGATTATGGCACGGGAACGCAGCCGATTGTAAGAAAAACGCTCCTGACTTATGCTCCGTTGAGCAACGCTGTCAGCAAACCTTCGCAAATTAAAGTTGAGGACGGCCAGGGAAACCGCATTTCCGAGGAGGACTTCTACTATGATCAGTACGGCCCCAACCAGCCGGCTCCTACCTCAGGAGTCCCGCAGCATAATGCCGTGACCGGTTCCCGCGGCAATCTCACGACCATCTCGCGCTGGCTCAACACGATCCAGAATTTCTTGAGCACCACTCTGACCTATGATGACACGGGCAACGTGCTCAGCACTACCGACCCCGGCCAGCACACAACGCAATTGAGCTACGCTGACAATTTCAGCGATGGCGTGAACCATGGTTCAAATGCATTTCTGACCCAGGTCACCCTGCCGGACACAAACTCGCCCGGTTTGGCCCACCACACTACCCGCAATCAGTACGATTTCAGCACAGGCCTGCCCACTGCCAGCATTGACCAGAATGGGCAGCAGACCACGCTCAGTTACGACACGCTGCTGCGGCCTTTTCAGATCGGCTTTCCCGATGGCGGCCAAACCACGTTCACCTATTCCGGCCCAACGCAAAGCGTGGTGCAGTCCAAAATTGACGGCACGCGTTCGACGTACGCCACCACCATTCTGGACAACCTGGGCCGGATCTCGCGTACGGCCATCGCCAACGGAGAAGCGCTGCAGTACGGTGTTCAGGATTTCTGTTACGACGCGAACGGGCGGTTGAGCTTTCAGGCCTATCCTTACCAAAGCAGCAGCTATACTGGCGCGGTGAATTGCTCGGCTGAACCGGGAGACACGTTCGCCTATGACGGACTCGGCCGCCCAACCAAGGTGACTCACGCTGATGGGAGCAGCGCTACGACCACTTATCAGGGCCGCGCCCGTCAGATTCAGGATGAGGGAAATGGCGCCAATCCAGTGACCCGCATTTTGCAATCGGACGGCCTGGGCAGGCTGGTCAGCGTCTGCGAGGTCTCGGCCACGACGCTCCTTGGCAGCGGCGGCACACCTGCTGATTGCGGCCTCGACCTTCCCGGTACGGGCTTTCTCACCAGCTACGGCCATGATCTGCTTGGCAACTTGACCAGCATCAGTCAAGGAACGCTGAACCTGCGCAGCTTTGGCTATGACAGCCTCTCGCGCATGATCTCGGAATCCCATCCGGAGTGGGTGCCGAACTCGCAAGCCACCTATACCTATGACAACGACGGCCTGCTCATCAGCCGCACACGGCCCGCGCCGGACCAGACCGATCCGAACGTCAAGGTCACAACAAATTATGGCTACGACGCGCTCCACCGGCTGTTGACGCGCAGCTATACGGGAGATCCCAGCGGCACCCCGGCGGCCACGTTCAACTATGATGAAGCATCTCCACTCGGGCTGCAGAACGCTTCAACGAATCCTATTGGCCGGTTGACCTCAGAGATTTCGGGCAATGCCAAGTCCGCGCTTGCCTATGATCCGATGGGAAGAGTCGTCAATAACTGGCAGTGCACTCCGCTCTTCTGCCCCACAAACACACTCAAGCTCATGACCTATCAGTATGATTTGGCCGGCGACATGATCTCTTCCAGCACCGGCGCAGACATTACGCTGAGTTATGGTTACAACGTCGCGCCGCGATTGACCGATATCACCAGCAGCTATGTGGACGCGCAGCATCCGGCCACGCTGCTGAGCGGCATGCACTATGGTCCGTTCGGACCTGTGAGCGATACTTTGGGCAATGGCTTCAGCGAGACCTTCGGCTACAACGCGAGGGGCGCCTTGCAGTCCTACACCAGCGCGCCGTATTCGTTCAGCTTGGGCTTTGCGCCGGACCTGGCCATCACCTCCGCCAATGACAGCCAGAACGGCAACTGGATTTATGGATATGATGAATTCAACCGGCTCGTGAGTTCGAACAAGAATGCTGGAGCGCAGACATTTACCTATGATTACGACCGCTACGGCAACCGCTGGCACCAGAACGCGCCGCAGGGCGGTCCCGCTCCGCAGTACTTGATGGATAATACGATGAACCGCATTTCCGGCAGCGGCGTAAGTTATGATGCTCTGGGCAACGTGACCAACGATGGCCTGGGGAATGCTTTTACGTACGACGCGGAGAACCGATTGATCAGAGTTGTGAATGCCGGTGGAACCACGAACTACGCTTATGACGCCGAAGGGCGGCGGGTGGAGAACGGCGCTTACGAGTTTCTCTACGACCTTTCCGGCCGCGTAGTCACGCAATTCCTGACTTCAAACAGCGTGCCCAGCCACGGCTTCGTCTACGCCGGCAGGCGGCATGTCGTGACCTATTCCGCCGGAGTCACAAGTTTCATGCACTCCGACTGGCTGGGAACCAAGCGCGTGATGACCACGCTTACAGGCATTGACGCCGTTAACTGCACCGGATTGCCGTTTGGTGATGCCCTGAACTGCGTGGGACATGATAGGGA
>DATEGH010000280.1:0-2576 GCA_035280185.1 Terriglobales bacterium | reverse complement strand
GATTCGGCAGATGGGCCAGTCCAAACAGCGCGGCCGTGACAAGGCTCGCGAACACTCCTCGGCTGATGAACTGCTCGATGCGCACAAAGAAGAAATCCTGCTGCAAATACTGCTGAACCACCGTCCACAGTACGTACGAAGAAGCGTGAAGCGCCGCGTTGCGAATGCCAAAGAGTCCGTGCAAGGTTCCGGATGCAAAGCCAATCCACATCACCGTGCCGGCAATCATCGCTCCCAGGGAAATCACCACAAGGCTGAACTTGAGCCCTGGGGGTCGCAGCGGTTTCCTCCATAGCGTAAAAGCCGCCACAACGACGAAGTATGCTGCGGTCAGAGAGAACAGCTCGCGCTGAAGCTGCTTCTCCGTCCATAGAGTCGCCAGAATCAGCCCATAGCCAGCCGTCATGGCCAGCAGAGATTTCCGTTTCGACTCTGACGGCAGTTCCTTCACACCTCGATAATAGAAACAAAAGCAGCCTCGAAAGGCTGCTTTTTGTGCAAATGAATGTTTTTGTTTTTAGAAGCGGATTTGCGGTCCCACTGCAATATGCAGGTTGTTCTGTGTTCCGTTGTTCAGGAACCACATTTCGTCGCCTGCTTCGGCGCGGATCCCCAGCCAGCCCACGTTGAACTCAACGCCGCCGCCAGGATAGAACACGCCGTCCGTGTTGCCATCAACAATGTTTCCGATCTGATTGTTGATGGTGCCCGCCGTCGCGGGTCCGCTCACGCCAAAGTTCACAAATCCGCCCTTCAGCAGCGCGAACACGCGAACCGGCCCTGTGGTCTGGATTTTCGGTCCGAACAAGCCGGACAGCAGCTTGAGATTCGACCGGGTTGGCGTACCGATTCCCCCGTTGGGCGCACTAATGCTCGAGGTTACCGCCCGTTCAAAGTCGAACGCCATCTCGCCTTCCATGACAACGTGCGACTGGACATTGACGCCCAGGCGCGCGCCGACTCCAAACATGTTGGGGTGCGTACCCTGGACTCCGCCGAGGCGGTCAAAATTGAAAAACACCCCGAAATTGCCGTGGTTCTTGTTGTCTTCTTGCGCGGAAGCCGCGGGTACAATCAGGGCAAAGCAGAGCGCGGCCATAGCGCTGAAAATTGCTAAACGTTTCATGGTCTTACAGTTCTCCCGTCACTAGGTTTTCCCGAGTAAACCGCGCTGGAGCGCTCCCCGTCTCCTGTTTGGACTGATAACACTTTCAGCACGGCTATTTGTTGAAATGTGATGCTGCCCCTCTTGAGGGGGTGGGCTGCCGGAGAGCTGCTTGTTCCTGTTCCGGATACAACCTTTCTCTCCCATGCAGCTCTGCTCTCTGCCACCGGCTTGCGCAACATTTACAGCGCCTTCTACTCCCAGTTACACTTCTTGGTTCATTAATGCTACCTCACGGGCGGAGGAACGGACGATGCCGAACGGCACGCTGGATATCATGAAGCTGGATGGTCAACCGGTTACCTATCAAATCATGTTTGAGCAGAATGCTGGCGGCACATTCGTGGCCCGCGTCAGCGCCGAAGAGTTGGCGCCCTTCATGCATGAAGAAATGCGCGTGGACCTCACCCTTGCAGAGTCCGCGGCCCGCCGCGCCGAAGCAGAAGGACGCATCCGCCTACCTGGCCTTTTTCTGGAAGAAAACAACCTGCACGCCGCCATGGAATATCTGGAAGAAGACATCTGAGGAATCGCCGGAATTACCGGTGATTTTGCCAATGCCTTCACGCCCTCACTGAATTCAATCTCTTTACAAGATCCTTCGCGATCTGCCGGCCGTGAAATCGTCCATTCTCGATGAAGATCTCGCTGGTCCTCGATCCTGAAACTATTACGCCGGCCACATAGATTCCCGGAACATTGCTCTCAAATGTCTCGGGATCGCACACCGGACGCATCTCCGGATGCGTCAGCTCAATTCCCAGCGACTGCAGAAATTCATAATCAGGGTGGTAGCCGGTAAGAGCAAAAACAAAATCATTCTTCAACTCGGCCTCCCCTTCAGGAGTTGCCAGTCGAACAGCTCCTGGCGTGATTTCAAGCACCGTGGTGTTGAAGAATGCCGCCACTTCCCTGTTTTTGATTCTGTTCTCGATGTCCGGCTTGATCCAGTACTTCACGTTCTGGTGGATTCCCGGCCCGCGATGCGCCAGCGTCACACGCGCGCCCCGACGCCAGAGCTCCAGCGCAGCGATGGCTGCGGAGTTCTTGGCTCCGATCACCATTACGTCCATGTCAAAGTAAGGGTGCGGTTCGCGGTAATAATGCATCACTTTGGGCAGATCTTCGCCGGGAATTCCCAGATAGTTCGGCCGGTCATAGTAGCCGGTTGCGACTACGATCTTCCTGGCTTCGTATTCATGCTCGCGATCATTGCGCGCGCGAGTGGCTACGCGAAAGCTGCCGTCGTACCCGGTGGCGGCCAGCACCTGCTCGTATTGCCTGACGTCGAGTTCGTAGTGCCGGGCCACGTTGCGGTAGTACTCCAATGCCTCCTGCCGGTTGGGCTTCTGGTTGGCCGTGGTGAAAGGTATGTCGCCAATCTCCAGCAATTCCGGCGTGGTGAAAAAGG
>DATEGH010000279.1:0-4503 GCA_035280185.1 Terriglobales bacterium | reverse complement strand
GTTGCGCGGCCCGCAAGCGAACCGCGATTCTCCAAAAGACTATTGAGTCACTTCACGAGCCGAGGTTACAGCACAGCATTTTTACAACGAGAGATGCCCTTGGCGCAAGCCGAAGCCCAGCAGTTTGCCTATCATCAAGATGCTGGCGTTCTATTTCTTGGGTGGATTAGCCGTATGAGAGGCTGGCGGCAAAGTGTAGACCACTTCACCGGGACGGGCATAATGGAGACTCTCACGCGCCTCTTTTTCAATGGCTTCTGGGTCATACTTTAAGTCTTTAATTCGCTTTTTGAGAGTGGCATTCTGCTGCTGCATGACCTCAATCTGCCGCTGGATATCGCTCGATTGCTCTCGTTTATGCCGGTACACGAGCAAGCCGTTAGCGCCAAAGATCACGTGATAGCCAAGCAAGAGAATCAGAGCTCCCACAGTGAGTGTTGCGAGTCTGCGGCGGACGCTCAATGCACGCGCTCGGATTGTTGCGATGAATTGATCCATGTATCAGCTAAAAATCCAGTCCTTGGCTGCCGCAGCAAGCTTCTTCAGATCTGTTTCCGATCGCGCCTCTGAGTAAACTCGCACCACCGGTTCCGTTCCGGAAACGCGATAACACACCCATGAGCCATCCTCAAACACCAGCTTCAGGCCATCCTTCTTCACCACATCGGCGACGCGTCGTCCAGACAGCTCCGCCGGATTGCTACTCAACTTCACAGTAAACTTCTGTTTCGCTTCAGGCGTCAAGCGGAAGTTCTCGCGTTGCGGGAAAAAGGAACCAACTTTACCAAATAAATCTTCGATCTGCCGTTGCAGGCTCTTTCCGCGCCGCGCTACCGCTTCGCAACAAAGCAGGCCGGCGAGGATGCCATCCTTTTCAGGAACATGATGGCGAATGGATAGACCGGCGCTCTCTTCACCACCGATGGCGATCTTATCCTGCTTGATTAGCTCTCCGATGTATTTGAAACCGACGGGGGTCTCCTGCAGCGGCACTTTGTGGTGATCCGCCAGCGCATTTACCATGTTGGTGGTCGCTACCGATTTGGCGACTCCGTTCTTCCAGCCGCGGGTTTCCACCAGATAGTCGAACAGCAGCGCGATCACGTAATTCGGCTGGATGAAAGTTCCATCCTGATCCACGATGCCAAACCGGTCGGCATCGCCATCGGTGGCGATGCCGATTGCGGCGGCACTGGCCTGCATGGTATGGCGAAGATCGTCCAGCAAATCGCCTTCCGGCTCCGGCGCATGACCACCGAACAGCACGTCGCGGTTGTCATGTACCGTTGAGACATTCACGCCGGCTTCGCGCAGTAGCTCATCAGAGTAGCCGCGCGCAGCGCCCCACATGGGATCGAAAGCCACCTTCAGGCCGGATTTGCGAATGAGAGTGAAATCAATCATCTCCTTCATCCGACCCAAATATGCCGGCCGAGGATCAATGTCCTCGGCGCGTGCTTCCCTTCTTGCATGGCCGCTCGCTTCACCGTTGCGCGGAACCAGAGATTCAATCGCGTCGGTCACTTCCGGCAGCGCCGGGGCCCCGTCAGGCGTGGAAAACTTTATTCCGCTGTATTCCGGGGGATTGTGCGAAGCCGTGAAGTTGATGGCGCCGTCCGCGAGAGAACGTATGACTTCAAACGCTATGACCGGGGTGGGAACAGGTTGCTCAATCAGCAACGGCTTGACTGAGAACTCAGTGAGCACCTCTGCTGCAATCTCAACGAAGCGCTCGCCCATGTATCGTGGATCGCGCCCGACGATCACGCGCGGGTTGGCCGGGTTTTTCGACGCGACATAGCGCGCGATCCCGGTGACAGCACGACGGACGCTGGCAACGGTAAAATCTTCAGCGATGACAGCCCGCCATCCCGATGTGCCAAACTTGATTTGAGTGCTCATTGCCGAACTCCACTTAGTTGCAATCCACGATGGTTGGGTTTGCACGATGAACGAAACGCGTGTCGCGTTGGGAGAAACAGCAAAGGCGTCAGGAGATGTATGACCAGCACACGAGTTGTCCTAAGCACAGCAGATTCTGCCGAGGAAGCCAGAAAAATTGCCCACGCCCTGGTGGAAGGCGGCCTTGCTGCATGCGTCAATATTGTGCCGCAGATCGAATCGGTGTACCGCTGGCAGGGCAAAGTGGAAACCAGCCAGGAATTTCTTTTGTTGGTGAAAACCACGGCAAGGCACGTCTCGAGCGTCTTCCAAGTCATTCAAAGCCTGCACTCCTATGAGCTGCCGGAATGCATCGCGCTGGAGGTCACGGCAGGGAGCGAAGCATATCTGGGCTGGATCGCGGCCAATTCGACAGGCGCCTAAATCGCGGCCAGAGCCTGATCGAGATCGGCCACCAGATCCTCAGCATCTTCGATTCCGACGGAGATGCGCACCATCCCGTCAGTCAAGCCAATCTTTTTTCGTCCTTCCTCGCCCAAAGCAGCGTGAGTCATCGTGGCAGGATGAGAGATCAGCGTCTCCACTCCGCCCAGCGATTCTCCCAGTGAGCACACGCGAACTCTGGCCAGCATCTTTTTGGCATTATTGAGCGAGCCGGTTTCAAACGTGATCATAGAACCGAATCCGCTCATCTGGCGCTTCGCCAGGGCATGCTGTGGATGGTCCGGGAAACCGGGGTAAAGCACCTTCTTCACCTTCTTGTGATTGCGGAGAAAATCCGCGATGGCGCGCCCATTCTGATCATGCTTCTCCATGCGAACCGCCAGCGATTTCACGCCGCGAAGTACCAGCCAGCACTCAAAGGGGGAGAGAATGGCCCCCGCGGCTTTCTGCATGAAGGCCAGGCGCTCAGCGTGGTGCGGCTTTGTTGCTACGATTACGCCTCCGAGTCCATCGCTATGGCCGTTGAGAAATTTTGTTGTGGAGTGCATCACCATGTCTGCCCCGAGTTCGATCGGCCTCTGGAAATACGGCGACATGAAAGTGTTATCCACCACGAGATCGGCCTTTCCGGCGTGCGCGATGCGGGCAATCTCGCGAATGTCGCTCAGCACCATCAGAGGATTCGTGGGTGTTTCAATCCAGATCAGGCGCGTGTTCCAGCGCATCGCCTTCTTCACCGCCTCAGGTTCTGAAGTATCAACGTAGCTGAACTCCACTCCGTAGCCCGCGATCACCTGATTGAAAAGCCGGGGAACACCACCATAAACGTTGTGGCCGCAAATCAGATGGTCGCCTTGTTTGAGGAAGCATTGGGTCACAGCGGTCGTAGCTGCCATGCCGCTGGCGAAAACGTGGGCTGAGCTCCCGCCTTCCAGCGCGGCCAGGTTCCGTTCGAGTCGCGTGCGCGTGGGATTGGACACGCGCGCGTACTCGTAGCCTTTATGCTTCCCCAATTCTTCCTGCACATAGGTTGACGTGGCGAAAATTGGAACCGTTACGGCTCCGGTTGAGGGGTCCGGCTCCTGGCCAACGTGAATTGCCTGGGTTGCGAACCCCATGCTCCCGCTCTTGGGCTCCGCCGTGCTGGAAGTCTTCTTCTTTGCCATTCGATGCCTACTCCGGTCCGCCTTCAAAAATATTCTTGGACATGTACCGCTCGGCCGAATCGGGAATCACCGTCACCACGCGCTTGCCCGGCCCGAGCTTCTCTGCCGTCTTAATCGCCGCGAAGACGTTTGCACCGGCGGAAGAGCCTCCGAGCACACCCTCCTTGCGCGCCAGCAGAGCTACAGTGGCGAAAGCATCTTGGTCGCTAACAGCGATGATTTCGTCGCAAACGCCGCGATCAAATGTTTTGGGGACAAAGCTGCTGCCGATTCCTTCAACCTTATGCGGTCCCGGTTTCCCACCCTGTAGTACCGATCCCTCAGTTTCCACAGCGACGCAATAGATTCCCGGTCGCTTTTCTTTCATGAATCGTGCGATTCCGGTGAACGTTCCGCCCGTGCCGACGCCAACCACAATTCCGTCGAGCTGCCCATTCATCTGCTCATAAATTTCAGCGGCTGTGGTGTCGTGATGAAAATCCGGGTTGGATGGATTTTCAAATTGAAGAGCGGTAAACGAATCAGGAATGTTGGCCGCCAGTTCTCTTGCCTTCTTGATTGCTCCCTGCATGCCCTCGGCGTCTGGAGTGCGAACCACTTCCGCGCCGAGGGCCCGCATGATCTTGACCTTTTCTTCAGCGAATTTCTCCGGCACGCAAACCACCACGCGGTAGCCTTTGTTTACCCCGATGAGCGCCAATCCAATGCCGGTATTTCCGGCCGTTGCTTCCACAATCGTCGAGCCTGGCCGGAGCTTCCCTTCTGCCTCCGCCCGCTGGATCATTCCGATGGCGGCGCGGTCCTTCACGCTTCCGCCGGGGTTCAGGTATTCCAGCTTGGCAAATATTTGGGCGAAGCGGGCAGGAGCAATGTGTTGAAGGTGAAGCATGGGGGTGGATCCCACGAGTTCTGTGATGTTCTCTGCGCTTCGCAAACGAGTCATAGCAAACTTTTTAGAGTAACACGAGGGCGTTCTGCGCTCGCGTTAATG
>DATEGH010000278.1:0-6644 GCA_035280185.1 Terriglobales bacterium | reverse complement strand
GACCTTCTTCGTCAATTGGTGGCGGAAGAAACTGGAGAAGGCACGCATCATCCTCACAGTTGCGGAGAACTATGTAGAAACCCAATCGCGAATCGGCCACTCCGCTTATAGGCGAGTAGTTACCCCGAAGGACGTGAGAGGCCTGGAGGAGGGCTGGCAGGGAGCTGGCCAATATAAGAGACGAGGCCTGAAGGTGAGGAAATATGGGAAATTGGCTTCGCTCCTCCGCGGTTATGTTTTTGTTCCTTCTGAACTGCCTGAATATGAGGCAATCAAAGTCAGGCTCTTGGGGTGGGCTGGAACCTCGGAGCATGCTCCTGGCCGATGAATCGGAAGCTTTCGAATTGCATCCAAAGAGAGCGCTCGTTCTAGCCAAATCCAGCTAAACTGCGCTAAAATAAGGCTTTTACCACGAAAGGTTCAGAGGAAATGAAGGCAGCGATTCATCCCGCTTACAACGAAGTGCGCGTTCACTGCGCCTGCGGCAATACGTTCACCACGCGGTCCACTCACAAAGGCGACATCAGCCTGGAAATCTGCTCCGCTTGTCACCCGTTCTTTACCGGCAAGCAGAAGCTGGTGGACACCGCCGGCCGCGTGGAACGATTCCGCCGCAAGTACGAGAAAGCGGCAAAGAAATAGCAGCGAGTTCACCAAGCCTCCGCTGCGGCGGAGGTTTTGTTTTACGAGCTTTTGATTCACCTTTCGATGTCCGTGTTGAACCAGCTCACAGTAGCAGGTTTTGCTAAGAGCTAACGGCTAAAAGCTAACGGCTGCTTTTCATGCATAAATTCTGGGAAAACCCGGTCACGCAGGTCCAAGCTCCGCAAGGTATCCGGATTTCCGAGTCTCTCCAGATCGGCAGCCTGACTGTCTCTCCTGCCACCATTCTCGCCCCCATGGCCGGAGTCACGGATACCGTTTTCCGCCGCTTCATCCGTAATGCCAGCTTTGTCCGTGACCCGCACGCAATTATGTCGGCCCCCAGCGAAGCTGTTGGCGCTGTCCGTGATGAGCGCTCCGGATGCGGCCTGCTGATGACCGAATTCACCTCGGCTGACGGCCTGTTCCGCACGCGCGAGAAGAAACGGAAGCGTTATCTGCACTTCTACCAAGACGAGCACCCGATTTCGGCGCAGCTCTTTGGCAGCGATCCTTACACCCTTTCCGAAGCCGCCAAAATCGTGGAAGACGCCGGCTTCGATACGGTGGACCTGAACCTCGGCTGCCCGGCGAAACGTGTGGTCAAGTGCAACGGCGGTTCGGGTCTTCTCAAGGACCTGCCGATTATTCGTGGCATCTTCGAAGCTGTGCGCGCGGCAGTGAAGATTCCCTTCACGGTAAAAATACGCCTTGGCTGGGATGACAACAATATTGTCTGCGTCGAACTTGCGCGGATGGCGGAGGACTGCGGACTCAATGCTCTTGCCGTGCACGCCCGCACGCGCGAGCAGGGCTACAGCGGCAGCGCGCGTTGGGAATGGATTACCGCCGTAAAAGACGCGGTCGCCATCCCGGTAATTGGCAACGGAGACATTCGCACTCCCGAAGATGCTCTGGCTATGGTGGCGCAGACTAAATGTGACGGCGTGATGATCGGCCGCACTGCGGCCTCGAATCCGTGGATCTTCCGTCAGATGCAACAATACGCTGAATCCGGCCGATACGACGAGCCGGCGGATGCCGACCGCTACCAGATGATCCGCACGTATTTCCAAATGCTGGTGGAAGAGGAAATTCACGGCACGGCAGGCAAAATGAAGCAGTTTGTTGCCTGGTTTACGCATGGCGTTCCCGGCGGCGGAGCATTGCGGAAAGCCGTGTACTCGGCGCAGCAAGGGCCGGAAATCCTGGCCAGCGTGGATCGGTTTTTTGAAGAATTGCTCAATGGCAGAGGAAGCAACATCGCTCAACTTACTCCAGTCACTGCTGCCCTTTTGCCTGCGTTCGGCGACTAAGCCTGAACCTGTCTAGCGTCCGCGCTGCTTGTCATCCCTTTTTTCGCCCAGGTATGCGACGTACCCACAGAGAAGCCTATAGGCGTTGTAGTAATTTCTTGCGTTCAATTTGTTCTCAGCGCGGCTGAGAAGGTTCTGCCGTGTGAGCGAGTGCACTGTGATCTCGGGAACGCCGCGAGCGGCAAAGGGTTGAGAATCCGTACTTCCAGCCAAGTCAATGTCCACTTGGCTTGCCGGAATCTTGAGCGCATAGACCATCGTCATAAATTCCTGTACAAGCTGTTTGTCCGAATGTGACGTCCAGACCTTCGGCGGTGAAAGCCCCAGAGCGTCAAGGTTCAGCATAGCGCTCACATTCTTCAGGCGGCCGGCAAGTTCCTCCGCTCCCTGGGCGTGATTTCCGTTATCGGCAAACGCCGCAAAGATGATCGTGTGGCGCCGGGTCTGATCACTGAGGCAGTGGTACAGGCTTGCTAATAGTGCGGCTCCGCTCCAATCGTCAAAGGGGCGCGCAGGCGATGATGGCAAATCGTAATGCGCTCCGATCACAATGGTATCGGAGCTCTTGCCTTTGAGTTCGCAGATGATGTTCGGGCTCTGGGCACCGTCCACCGGTTCCGTATGCAACGCGTTGCCGGCGCATCCCGCATCTTCGAACCATGCCTTGAGCTGCTCTGCACGCTCCTGGTTCGACGCCGGAGGATGAATTGCTTTCGATACGACTTCCGTCTCTCCCGCGCTGCTGAAGCGCACCTTCTGGGCTGAGCCTGCGCCGCACAGCAGCAGCAGCGAGATCGCAAGAGCGGCGCGCATCGTCCCGCTATCTTACACGGGCGTTGCTGCGAGCCTGCTACCTGCGCGAGTAATTCTTGCCCAGGGAACGTTGGGATCGTGGGTGAACATGGTGAGCCACTCGCCGGGAATGGACTGCGCGTAATACTTCTTGCGGTTCGCGATTGTTTCCAGTGGAAAAAGGTCGTAGGCCATAGCCCAAGTCACGTCCAGATGCCATGAGGTGGGGATGAGATCGGAAATATAGCAGGCGGTCTTTCCTCCGCTTCGGACAAACACCGCCCACATATCACGTGTATGTCCCGGCCAGGCCTGCACGGAAATTCCCGGCACGATCTCGGCTTCCGCTCCCAGGAGTTGCATCTGCCCGGAGTTGATCAGCGGGTTGTAGTTGTCGCTGATATAGCTCACGCGGTCGCGGTCGAGCTGAAGTTGCCCATGCTCCCACTCCCCGCGCGGCGCATAGTACTTTGCGCGGGGAAAGGTCGCAGTGGCCACTCCGTTTTTGTAAACGGTATTCCAGCCGCAGTGGTCGAAATGGAGATGTGAGTTGATGACAATATGGATTTCTTCGGGCGCAACGCCGGCCGAGTGCAAATTGTCGAGCAGCTTTTCCGAAGGAAGAAAGAAGCTCTTGGTTTTCTCCGACAGCTTGTTGCCGATTCCGGTTTCAATCAGGATGTTTTCGCGGCCAGTGCGCACCAGAACGGAGTTACAGCTTACGGTGATGCGGTTCTGCTCGTCGGCTGGAACTTTGCGCTGCCACAGAACTTTCGGAACCACGCCAAAGAACGCACCGCCATCGGCGACATAATTGCCGTCAGAAACCGCGACGAGGTCAAAATCTCCGAGTGAAATTTTCCTCTGCGCCGTCACTGGGCAGCCGCCTGCTGCTGTTGCGGAGATGCCGGCGCGAGCAGCGTATGGCGAAAGTGATCGAGGATAGCGGTAAACAGATGCGTGCGCGCCGACTGGCCGGAGATGCCGTGAGTCTTGCGCGGATAGATCAGCAGATCGAACTGCTTTTCTGAATTGATAAAGTGGCTAATCATCTGCATGGTGTTCTGCATGTGAACGTTGTCGTCGCTGGTTCCGTGGACCTCCAGCAGATGCCCGTGGAGTTGCCCGGCAAAGTTCACCGGTGAACTTTTCTTGTACACCGCCTCGTTCTGCGGCAGCAGACCCTCATAGCGCTCGGTGTAAATGGAATCATAGTCGCGCCAATCGGTCACAGGAGCTACGGCAACGCCAGAGATGAAGCGGTCAGTGTGGGTGAGTGCGGTAAGAGTCATGTAGCCGCCATAGCTCCAGCCCCACCAGCCCATGCGAGACCCATCGAGCTGAGGAAATTTCTTGAGCGCCTGGTCAATCGCCGTGAGCTGGTCTTTCAATTCCACTTCGCCGAAGTTGTGCATCAACGCGGCGGCAAACTTTTTTCCGCGCGCGCCGGTGCCGCGATTGTCCACCTGAAGCACGGCAATGCCATCACGCAGAAGAATTTGATTGAAGAGCATGCCGGCGCCGCCCCATTCATTTCTCACCACCTGGCCGTGCGGTCCGCCATAGGGATTGTTGAGCAGCGGAATCTTCTTGCCTTCGCTGTTAGGCGGCAGATAAATCAGCCCATGTAGCATCGTGCCGTCATCTGCGGTGAAATCTACGAACTGTGGCGGCGTGAGCTTATATGGGTCAATGCTCTTCGACTGCCAGAACACGCTGCAGCTTCCGCCCACGTGGCACAGCGACATGCGCGGCGGAGTCATCAGAGCGGAGAAGTCATCGATATAAACAGCCGTATCCGGGCCAAAGTTTGCCGTGTGTGTGCCCGGCTCAGCCTTGGTGAGAATCTTGAAGTCGCTGCCATCCAGTTTCACGCTGCACAGATGCCGCTCCCGCGCG
Organism: Terriglobales bacterium; assembly: GCA_035280185.1. Taxonomy (GTDB): domain Bacteria; phylum Acidobacteriota; class Terriglobia; order Terriglobales; family Acidobacteriaceae; genus Angelobacter. Next base: position 1,995 of record DATEGH010000278.1, on the reverse strand, counting down.
TCGCCTGCGTTGGTTGTGAGATAGAGCGTGCCACTGGCATCGTCAACGGCCTCAACATCAAAAACTTCAAAGTCACCTTTGGTGATCTGATTCACCAGCTTGGCCTCGCCCGCAAGCGGCCCGTTCTTATCGAAGCTGTAGAGATAAAGATGGGTGTGACCGTCACGCCAGCTTGGCCAGATGAAGCGATCGCCGGATTTGAGCAGCGTGAAGTTGTCGTCCATCTCAATCCAGGTGTCGCTCTTTTCATCCAGCACGCGCGTGGACTTCCCGCTGTGCGCGTCAATGAAATAAAGAGCCAGCTCGTTTTGCGCACGGTTCAGCACCATGGCCCAGATCAGCCCGTCGCGCACCCAGCCGAAGCGCGGAACGTAAATATCTTTGTCATCGGTGACATGAATCCACTTTGGCTTGCCGCCGTTTGCATTAATCACGCCCAGCCGCACTTCTGGATTAGGATCGCCGACCTTGGGATACTTCTCTTCATAAACCGTAGGGTGCTGTGGAATAAAGTCGGTGATGGGATAGGTCGGAACCCTGGCTTCGTTCATCTGCAGGAAAGCGATCTGCTTGTTGTCCGGTGACCAGAAGTAATTGCTGCGTACGTCCAGTTCTTCTGCGTAAACCCAGTCCACTTCGCCGTCGAGCAGGTCTTTGCTGTCGTCTTTCGTAAGCTGACGCGCGCTGCGTCCGTCGAGCGAATTAGTGACCAGGTTGTGATTACGAACATACGAGAGCGACTTTCCATCAGGAGAGAACTTGGGGTCTCCGGCAGCATCGGTGGCTGAGGTCAGCGGGACCGCCGTTCCGGTGGCCAGCGTGTAATACCAGAGCATGCCATTGGTGTCGAACAGAATGTGCTGCGAGTCGGGCGCCCAGTGATAGTCGGCCACATGATAGCGGCGGCGATTGTCTTTCTGGCGATCATCCTTGGTGCCGCCCACAGGGGGAGTGAGCGCGGCAATCTTCTCTGAGGCCACCAGCACCGCTGGTTTGCCCGTGGCGAGGTCAATGTAATAAAGATCGGCCTTCTCGCCGGTCTCCTCGTGCACGATATAGGAAACCTTCTTGCCATCGGGACTCCATTCGATCGTGTCCGGCGCGCGGCCGGTGATGCCGTTGGGCGCGTAGATGGAAGAGATGGTCAGTTCCTGCGCGTTGAGTGCCACTGCAATCCCGGCAGCGATCAAAAGAGTGAGAAAAATGCGCTTCAAAGGAGATCTCCTGATAAGCAGAATCGACGACGCGATTTCCGTTTTGCGAAACTCAGCAGTTTACACCGCGACTGTCACAAGCGAAAACAGGCCATTCGCAAGCGCAGAACCGTATTCAGGGCGGTACTACCCGCGGCCTCTTCGCTGAATCCTGAGAAGCTGTTGCCGTTAAAGCCATCGCAGCTAGCTTGACCAGCGGTTCACCCAACCTGCTGCATGTAAATGACGTAAGAACTGAACCAGAGCGAACTGGGCAGGGTGCCTGGAGTCCGTGCCGTGACAATCACATTGTAGTCAGAAGAGACCGGCAGAAACTCCAGCACCGATTCGGGAGTCTCAGTCGGTTGCACCAGCGCCAGATAGCGCAGGAAGTCGGCTAACTGAATTCCTCCAGAAAAGGCCGAACCGGCAAAGGAGAGTTCCACATTCTCTTCCGCGAAGTGACAGGCAAGAGTGGCCGCCAGCGATACCCCGCGCTCGAACTGTGCGTTTGTGACCGTGCCGGGAGCGCAGTTATCGAAGACCACGCGCAACCGCCGCTCGTCTTCGCGCTCGAACTCCCGCACCTTGAGAGACCCGGTCTTGGCGGTGGCTTTCCAGTCCACATAGCGCACTGAATCTTGTGGAGTATGCTCGCGGATCAGATACAGTTCGCTCCCGCGCCCCCGGAGATAGGAGACGAACTCGCCGGTGATCATAGGCAGAATGTCCAGCATGGCATCCTGCTCCAGCAGCCCGGGATACACCAGCAGGTCACGCTGCAACCGGACCTTCTTGCTCT
>DATEGH010000277.1:0-4190 GCA_035280185.1 Terriglobales bacterium | reverse complement strand
AGCAGGAGCAGCCCAAAGAAGAAAAGAACCTGAGCGAAGCGGAGAAGAAGAAGCGCGAGGAGCAGGCGGCACAGCAAAAGGCTCGCCGCGAATACGACCACAAGTATGATGAGGCGGCGATCGCGAAGCTGCGCAGTATGGGCGTAAACCTGATTCCGGTGGAATTGCCCAAGCTGCCTTATGACGCCATGCTGACCATGCTCGAGGCAGAAGCCGCGGCCGCTTTTGATGACCTCACGCGCAGCGGTCGCGACAAGCTGCTCACCGGGCAGACCAAAGACGACTGGCCGAACACCTTCCGCAGCGCACGGTTCATTCCTGCGGTCGAATACATCCAAGCCAGCCGCGCGCGTCTGTTGGCCATGGAAGAGTTTGCCAAGGTCTTTGACAAGGTTGACGTGATCGTCGCGCCCACACAGAGCACGCAGCTTCTGGTAACGAACCTCACCGGACATCCGGCGCTCATCCTGCCCAACGGTTTCCGCGGCGACGACGCGCCCAAGCCGGTGGTTCGCGAGGGCGAGCTTCAGCCTGGCGGTCCGGGAACTCCCGTGAGCCTGACCTTCCTTGGCCATCTGTACGGCGAAGCCAAACTGCTGGCCGTCGCTAAGGCTTATCAGGACGCAACCGGATTTCATTTGAAACATCCGGAGTTGGGCGGGGCGAAAGGATGAGATGTGGTTAATTGGGAATTGATTGGTGATTTGCGATTTGCGATTTCTGATTTGTGATTGGGCCTGCTGACGACCAGCAAGCTGGAAGTTGAGAGGCAGCAAGAACTAATTTACCAATCACCAATCACCAATCATCATCATTCCCCACTCGTAATCGGCCGCCGCAGATCCACCATCACAAACCCCACCAGCAGCGCCACGGGAAGCACGAGCGCGCGCGCCTGCCACGCAGCGTGAAGCCACACGCCGGAGAAACCGCCGGCCAGAAAGCTCAGCCAGATCGCGCCGGTGATGGCGGTATCTTTGAAGTCTTCGTGATGCCAGGAGAGTCTAAACACCTCGCGGTACCGCCCTGCCTGTGGGCCGCGAGTCTTATCGTAAAACCAGAAAAGATAACGCGAGCCGGACTCGGCAAACTTGGTCAGCATGCCGGTGACGTGGGTGGTGCGGACGGTCAGCGCTCCCACGCGCGTTAGCGTGGCGTTTTGCAGCCCCATCGCCAGCGTCGCGAAAATCAGCAGAAGGTCGAACATGCCGCGCGGCTCCTGCCGCTCGGGGAACCGGCTTGCCAGGATGACGAATCCGGCCAGAAGCAGCGCTTCCAAACCCAGCGTGATTGCGGCACTGTAGCGGATGCCGCGGCGCTTGCAAGCCTCGTGGATCAGCGCGCAGGCAAACAGTCCGGCTACAAACAGCAGCACCGCAAGACCGCGCGCCGCCGCCTGCCCGGGGCTGCCGTGAAACAGATGGAAGGGAATTTCCACCGTGTTGCCGCTCATGTTGGCGCTCAAAATCCGCGATAGGAGGATGTAGCCAACGATATCCACGAAGCCTGCAGTCCAGCTAAGGCCGATCGCCAGCAGGAATTTGCTGCGGGAATCGAGTGGTTCGTATGAGCTTGCCGGAGACATTCCTTCCAAGGGTGTGATGCGCTCTCGGCCGATTCGGCATGGCCTTTCTCCACTTGACGCCTTGTACTTTTAGCCGCAAATCAGGCTGTCAGATTTTCGCTCTTTCAGGTACTCTTGTGGCACGCTCACTGAGCAATCCAGGGTAAATTAAAACTCAAAATGGAGGATGTAATGAAAACTGCTCTTCGTCTGATGGTGTTTGCTGCTGCGCTGCTGGTTGGAACCGGTGTGTCGAGCCTCTCAGGTCCGGGCCCGTTGCCGCCCAATCCGTTCCCATCAAATCCAGGATTCACAGCTTAACTATCGGGGCTGGTGAGAGTTTTATTCAGATCGAATCGCAGTCAATGAGATCTCACTCAAAGATCGGGCCGCGCAGTGGATGAAACAACGGTAGCCAGGCCGGGAAGCCCTCGGCCAGCAGTAAAAACTTAATTGGGGCGGGCGCAGGTTCCTTAGACCGCAGCCGAACCGCAGTGGCTGAAGCCGGCCTCAATTGACGCAATTTTTCGGCACGACTAAAGCTCGTGCCCTGATACGAACCCGTAAATGGAATATGGCTTCGAGCAGTGCGGCTCATTTTTCCCAGCCGCAGTATTGATGGCTGGTCCATGGCTTACCTATGTCATTGACTGGCTTTCGGCGCCGGTACTCGCGCTTGTAATCGGAATATTCCTCTGGCGCAAACTCTATCGTGAATATCCCCTATTTTTTTCCTACCTCATAGTCACCGAGGCGGCGGGGATTTTGAGGTTTTTTGCCATCTCACGTGGAGCAATGACGTATTTTTACGTTTACTGGATTTCCGATCTCGTGATTACGGTTTTCAACTTTCTCACTATTTACGAGTTGTTCATCAAGCGAATATTCCCAAAATTTTACAAGGTGGGATTGTATCGGTATCTGTTTCCCACCCTCCTGGCATTGGCGATCTTCCTCGCATGGATTGCCGCGATGGCTCCTCACAACGTGGGTGCTCTGGCGATTGAAGATCGAATCTTAGATGCGGCCGTAGTCGCGATTCTCATGTTCTTTGGCCTTTTGATGCTCATCATGGGACGTCAATGGACAAGATATGACTTCAGCATAGCTTTCGGCTTTGCGGTCAATGCGGCGGCCTTTCTGCTCTCAACAACCATTTGGGCACATTCGAGCTATCACGGGTTTAGCGTTGACCTTCCCGTAATCGCCTACGACATCAGCGCTCTCATATGGCTCTTCTCTTTCTGGTCACCGGAAAAAACTCCTGCGCACGCGCATGCCGCTATCACACCCGAACTCGTCTCCGAGGCGCGAGCATGGCAATCCGTATTGCGAAATTGGATTTCGTCGAAGAAAAGTTAGAGGCTCTGGATCAGAGCGTCGTGGTAGCCGGAGAACTTCACGCAGATCAGGTTTCCGGCTTTGTTCTTCAGGAGTTCGTAGGAAGGCACCAGGCTTTCGGACATCATCTTCTGCAGCTCCGCAATTTTTGCCGCCGGGAACAACAGAGCGGGACGCAGGCCGAAGATTCTCCACAGCCGCAGTGCCGCGAGTCCCAAGAAGGAATAGAGCCGCACGTGTACGCCGGCATCGATCATCTGTTGCGCCAAGTCGCAGATCAGCGGGTTACCCGTGTTGAGCTGGCTGTAGCCCAGACGTTGCAGAAGCGCAGCGTTGTGGGTCATGCGCTCGAGCACGCTGATTATCTCCCGGACCTGCTCCCGGGCCAGGACATCGCCCTTGCGTTGCGCTTCGATCAATTCGGAAAAAGCTGCCACATTCACCGGCAGAAATGATGGGATCATCTCTCCGAGTTCAACATTCCGGGGCTGCTGATTGCGCAGGTTCAAAAACGCAAGATAAAGGAACAGCAGAAGCAATCCTGCCGAGAACCCAATCCACAGCGCAAATATAGTGTTCGACATTTTCGTCAGAAGACTACGCGAAACACTTTAGCCGCAGTTCCGAAAGCGGTCAATCTTAATCGAATCCGCCAAAAACTTTCGTAATTCTTAAGAAATCATGAACTTACGGCTCGCGATTTTACTATTACCGCCCTTTTGGCGCAGAGCGCTTTATTTTTGCTGGCTGCCGGTTTCTCCGGCCTGCTGCTCAGGTTTGCTCAAGATGATGGCCGGAACCGCCTGATTTCGCACCAGATTGTTGTAGGCCGGGACGTCGGTCGCCAGCATCTGCTTCCATTTGCCCAACTCCTCATCAAGCTGCTTGCTGAGCATGCCGAAGACTTCATAGGAAGCCTGGGTCGGGGCAGAATCAGCGCTGGCCACAACTCCTCCCAAAGCAACCAGATAGTTGTTCAGGCGGATGGGATAGTTCAGCACGTCCTGGCCGCTCTTGGCTTTTGTCTGGATCAGGACCTCTTCAATTGCCGTCATCTTCTGGTCGAGTTGTTTGCCGGCGTCGGCGATGGCTTTGGCCTGTGGCTGCCCTTGCAGGCGCTTGTTCAGAGCTTCAATTTGCGAGCGGATATCGCGAATCTGGTTGATGGTGTCATGCGCCTGAGTGACGCGGTCGCGGATCTTGATCAGCAGATCGAACTGCTTTTCCAAATCCTGCTGCGTGACTTTGAGGCGAGGATCGGGCTTGATCTCAAGCGGCGCGGTAT
>DATEGH010000276.1:0-7689 GCA_035280185.1 Terriglobales bacterium | reverse complement strand
CGACACAATGTCGAATGTCGTTTCGACAGTTTCGACACCCCACATATCGAGCACCTCGCGCTTTCCTGAATTTTCAACACGATGCACGGGCGGAATCACAAAGAAGCGTTTGGCATGCCCCGTGCTTTTGCTCCGTGGTGGAAGCGATATGTTCAAGATTTCGATTTTCGATGCGCCGCGAGAGCGGAGATTGATCGTGGAAGGCACCTTGATCAATCCGTGGGTGGAAGAATTCCGCCGAACCTGGATCGAAGCAGGTAACGCCCTTGACGGCCGCAAATTGGTCGTTGATTTACGCGGTGCAACCATGATCGATCCGGAAGGAGAGGCCGCAATCGGCGAGCTAATGAAGGATGGCGCGAAGTTCTGCTGCAGCGGCGTTCTCACACGACATGTGCTCAAACGCGCGGCGGAAAAGTGCCATACACGCCTTCACCGGATTCTTGGTCAAAAACCTTCAAGTGAAACAAAAGGGGAGGTCTGAGGAATATGAACCATATCGCGAAAGAACGGGCAGCGCTTTATGCCACTGACGCAGATTTCTGCCGGATCTTCAGGCAGGACATGCAGAGTCTTTATCTGCTGGCTCTGGTGCTCACGGCAGATCCGGAAAGAGCGGAAGGATGCTTTGTCTCCGGCCTGAACGACTGTTCTGAGGGCAACCAGGTTTTTAAGGACTGGGCAAGGTCCTGGGCAAGGCGAGTGGTGATCAAAAATGCGATTCGTACAGTCAAACCTGGAGCGGCCCCCGGGTTACAGGAAGCTGAGTCGGACCAACTTAGGGTCCAAGCAGTCGAGAATTTACCTGCTGAGATTGCTGCTCTGCTTGCGCTCCCGGCTTTCGAACGCTTTGTCTATGTAATGGCTCTGTGCGAGGGCTATTCCGACCACGATTGCGCTTTGCTTCTTGGATGTATGCGCTCGGATGTGGTTACGGCCCGGATTCGCGCGTTGCAGCGGACCGGAAGAGTCGGAGAAGTTCGAGATCGGCTTCACGCAGATGAGCTGCGCACGAAATCGGAGATCAACAAAGCAGTCAACGGATTTGCAATGACCGCCCTTGCAATTCCGGCCTGAACAACACGAACGAAGAAACACATCAAGGTGAGGACAATGGATTATTCACGGAAACGAACTTATTCAAAGTTTATAGGCAGATCAGTCACTGTTCTTCCGGCCTTGCTCGTAGTGCTCGCGCTTACCGCATGCAACAGAAACGTCCAGGCTGCGGGACCGACGGCGCCGCCAGCGCCGCTGGTCAGCGTCGTCCATGCCACCGCGCATGATGTACCGCGTTATCTCGATGAAATCGGCAAAAACGGAGCCTATGAATCTGTCAATGTAACTCCGCAGGTCAGCGGACGCATCGTCGAGCGTCATTTTCATGATGGAGAGGATCTGAAGAAAGGACAGCTTCTGTTCGTCATCGATCCGCGCCCCTATCGGGCGCAGCTTGATTCCGCCCAAGCCACTCTGGCGCAGACTCGGGCCGCGCTGGATCTGGCAAAGATTCAGTTCTCGCGCGACCAGGACATCATCAGTACGCGAGCAATCTCGCAACAAGACTACGACACGAAGAAGAATGCGGTCGCAGTTACCCAGGCGCAAGTCCAGGCTGCGGAAGCGGCTGTCGAAACCGCGAAACTCAATCTGGAATATTGCTACATTCATTCGCCCATCGATGGCCGGGCCGGGGCTCGTCTTGTTGACGTTGGAAATGTCGTGCAGGCCAACAATGGATCGCTGTTGTCCATCCAGCGCCTGGATCCCATTTACGCGAATTTCACGGTCACCGAACGCGACCTGCCCGATGTGCAGAAGGAGATGGCGCGTAGCGGCCTGAAAGCGCTCGTTCGTCTGCCTTCGGAACCGGACACCGCGGCAAAAGCGGGACGAGTTGAGTTCCTCGACAACACGGTGCAGAGCGGCAGCGGTACGGTGAACCTCAGGGCCACCATTAACAATCCCGACCGCCGCTTCTGGCCGGGGCAGTTTGTTGATGTGAAGCTTGTCCTGACGACCGAGAAAAACGCAGTGCTGATTCCCAACCAGGCGGCGCAGATCAGCCAGCAGGGGACGTTTGTTTACATTGTCAAACCTGACGACACTGCCGAACTTCGGCCCGTTAAGCTCGGGCAGCGGCAGGGTGATGATGTGGTCGTAACGGATGGGCTTAGCGCCAACGAGCGCGTTGTGCTTGCCGGTCAGATGCTGGTCCGTCCGGGAGGCAAGGTGCGCGTCGCGACTGCCCAATCGGCAGCTCCCCCCAATTCATCTGCCGGCAAAAGCGCAGTAGGAGGAGGCTCGCAATGAATCTTTCTGAGCCATTCATTCGCCGTCCGGTAATGACGGTTGCGTTGACGGTCTCTGTCATTGTCTTCGGAGTGCTTGCTTATCTTCGCCTGCCGGTGAGCGATCTACCGGCGGTGGATTATCCGGTGATCCAGGTCCAGGTGAACTATCCCGGAGCTACTCCAGAAACTATGGCCAACAACGTGGCCACTCCTCTGGAACGGCAGTTCATGCAGATTCCCGGTTTGGAACTGGTGACTTCGAACAATGGGCAGGGACACTCCAGCTTCGTGCTGCAGTTTGATCTCTCGAAGAGCCTGGACGGCGCGGCCAGTGACGTGCAAGCGGCCATTACGCGCGCCCAGGGACAACTGCCGGTTGACTTGCCAAGCCCACCGACTTTTACCAAGACGAACCCTAACGATCAACCGATCCTCTACATCCCTCTGGTGAGTGATACAGCAACGGAAGGCCAGCTCTACGATTACGCCAATACGCAAGTGGGCGAGCGCCTCAGCATCTTGCCCGGAGTAAGCCAGGTGCTGGTGTATGGGACGCGGTCGGCGGTGCGAATCAAGGCAGACCCTTCCGCGATGGCCGTACGCAACACGAGTCTGGAGGACCTCACCATCGCGGTCAAGAATGGCACCAGCTATACCGGCGCAGGACAGATCGACGGGAAACATCGCAGCTTCCTGCTTCAGCCACAAGGGCAACTTGCGACCGCTGACGAATACAACAACTTGATTGTCGGGCAGAGCAATGGAGCTCCGGTCTATCTCAAGGATGTGGCCACAGCGAAAGAAGGAGTGCAGGACGAGCGGATTGATATGCGCTTCTGGGTGCGAGGGCATCCCCAGCCTTCAGCGACGGTGGTGATTGCAGTGTTCCGGCGCGCGGGAGTCAACGCGGTGCAAGTAGCGAAATCGGTTCGCGACCTGCTGCCCAGCATTCAATCGCAGCTTCCCCATTCCGTCCTTCTGGTGGCTGCGTACGATCGCTCAGAGACCATCGTGAACAGCATCAAGGATGTGCAATCCACCTTGCTCATCGCATTTGTGCTGGTGGTGGTCGTAATTTTTATCTTTCTCGGCCGTACTACTGACACGTTGATCCCGGCTGTCGCGCTGCCTCTTTCTCTGCTCCTGACGTTTGTAGCCATGAACCTGCTTGGCTACAGCCTGGACAATCTTTCTCTGATGGCCCTGACGCTCGCCATTGGTTTTCTCGTTGACGACGCCATTGTTTTTTTGGAGAACACCGTCCGCTTGATGGAGCAGGGACAAAGCGCGTTTCAAGCCTCGATCAGTTCCGCTAAAGAAATCAGCTTCACCATTCTGGCCATGACACTGTCTTTGGCCGCGGTGTTCATTCCGCTGGTCTTCATGAGCGGGCTTATGGGAAGAATCTTTCGTGAGTTTTCTATCACGATTGTCATTTCTATTCTCGCCAGCGGACTGGTCTCGCTCACGCTCACGCCGCTGATGACGTCGAGAATGCTTCGCAATCGCGGCGAGGGCGCTAAAAAGACATGGATGGAGCGCGTGTTTGGGGCCTTTGAGCACCGGGTGCTTGAATCTTATGGCCGCTCACTCTGGTTCTTCCTTCGTCACCGCTGGATTTCGGCCGTGACCTGGTTCATATGCCTGGCCGGAACCGGATACTTGTTCTACACCATTCCCAAATCGTTCCTGCCTGTCGGGGATAGCTCCTTTATTCGCGGTGTGCTGGTGGCTCAGGAAGGGTCATCGCCAGAGCAGATGCACGCCTTCCAGACCGAAGCAGAAAAAATCATGCGCGCCAACCCTGCTGTCCGCAGCACGTTCAGCATGAGCGGCAACGGATCGTTCCTGCCTTCTAATCAGGCGTTCCTGATCGCTTTTCTGAAGAGCCCATCGCAGCGTGCGCCAATTCAGGCGGTTTCGGGCCAACTGATGGGCGCGATTGCCGGCGGAATTCCGGGCGCAATAGCCTTCATGCAGCCCAACCCGGCGCTGGAAATCAGCACCGGAGCCACAGCTAACGTGCAGGGCCAGTTCGCCTACGCGTTGTCAGGTATCAATGCGGACCAGGTTTATGCCACTGCGGCCAAGCTGACGGCCAAGATGTATGAGTATCCCGGATTCTTGTTCGTGAATTCTGATCTCTACAACCACACGCCAAACTTGCAGGTGGATATCTTGCGCGATCAGGCCAAGCTTTATGGTGTGTCGGAGAGTCGGATCCTGACTTTGCTGCACGATGCCTATTCGCAGAACTACAGCTACCTGATCAAGCGTCCTACGGACCAGTACCAAGTGATTTTGGAAGTCGCGGACGATAAGCGTTCGGACCCGCAAGATTTGAGCCGGCTCTACATCAAAAGCGATGACGGACAGCGCATGGTGCCGCTGAGCGCGCTAACAACTTGGCATCCTGTGATCGGACCTCAAGCTGTCAACCACATCAACCAGTTCACCAGCGTAACCCTGTTCTTCAACCTGAAGCCGGGCTATGCCGTAGGGCCGGCGACTGAGTTCGTGGAAAACGCAGCCAGGCAAATTCTTCCACCGGACGTGCAGGGAGGATTGCAAGGCCAGGCGCTCACGTTCCGCAACACCGTCTCTGATCTCGCGGTCCTGATGCTGGTGGCAGTTTTCGTGATGTACGTGATTCTCGCCATTCTGTACGAGAGCTATCTGCATCCGCTCACCGTGCTTTCAGCGCTTCCGGTAGCGCTGGTCGGAGGGTTGCTGACGCTGTGGCTGTTTGGCGCAGAGGCCTCTCTTTACGCCTATATCGGCATGTTCATGCTGATGGGAATCGTGAAGAAGAACGGAATCATGATCGTCGATTTTGCCGAGCAGCGGGTGCGGCAAGGCATCGCCGACGATGAAGCAATTCACGATGCCAGCATGCAACGTTTTCGTCCCATCATGATGACGACCATGGCCGCAATTCTTGGGGCGCTGCCTATCGCGCTCGGTTACGGCGCCGATGGCTCTTCACGGCAGCCGCTGGGGTTGGTGGTGATCGGAGGCCTCGTCCTCTCGCAGTTCGTGACGCTCTATATCACTCCGGCAATCTACCTGTATTTGGAAGATTTCCAGGAGAGGGTATTGAACCGGTTTTCGTTCTTCCGTTCAGAACGACTGGCGGTACCCGCTATGCAACGGGCATTCGCGATGCAGGAAAGCCAGGGAGACTGAGACCATGTTTTCAAAAGCGATCTATGACAATCGTCCTTCAACACTGTTGCCGGTCGTGCTTGTGCTAAGCGTGATGCTCGCCGGCTGCGCTGTTGGACCGAACTATAAGCGGCCGGCCATCGACGTTCCTACTGTTTATCGCCAGCCGGCCGGCGATACCAACGGCAATTCATCGGCGACCGCACCGGGCCAGACTGCTAGCCCATCCAGCAGCGCAGCCTCACTCGGCGATGAGAAGTGGTGGGAGGTATTTCAGGATAACGAACTCCAGAACCTCATCCGCACAGCACTCAAGAACAACTATGACGTGCGTATTGCCGCCGCGCGAGTGCTCGAAGCCCAGGCACAGCTTGGCATTACGCGCGCTGATCAGCTTCCTTCGGTCAGCGTCGGCGGAAGTATCACGGGTGAGCAGAGCGCGCGCAACGGTCCGATTCCTTCGTTCCAGGCCACGGTGGGCCAGGTAAACGCCTCAAGCGCCTGGAATCTTGATTTCTGGGGCAGGTACCGGCGAGCTACGGAAGCAGCGCGCGCGAACTTGCTGGCCGCCAGGTGGGCACAGAAGGAAGTCATGTCCACGCTCGTGGCCAGCTTAGCAACGAACTACTTCGTGCTTCGCCAACTCGATCTTGAACTCGAGATCTCGAAACGAACGCTTAGCTCCCGCCGTGATTCGTTGCAGTTGGTGCAGACTCTTGAGCAGCATGGAGTCAATTCTCTGCTCGATGTGCGCCAGTCCGAGCAACTGGTTTATACCGCGGCTGCGGAAATTCCGGATCTCGAGCGCCAGATTACACAGCAGGAAAACGCCATCAGCATTCTGCTTGGCAAGAATCCCGGTGACGTTCCCCGCGGGCTGAAACTCACTGAACAGCCGCACGCGCCTGAGGTTCCGGTGGGACTTCCGTCGGCGCTTCTTACCCGCCGGCCGGACATTCTTCAGGCTGAACAGAACCTGATCGCTGCCAACGCGCAGATCGGTGTTGCCAGAGCAGCGTACTTTCCGCAGATTTCCCTTACCGGAGTTGGCGGTTATCAAAGTTCGGCATTGACCAATCTCTTCACCGGTCCAGCCGGCCTGTGGAGTCTAGCTGCCGGGTTGTCACAGCCAATCTTCCAGGGGGGAAGACTCAAGTCCAACGTTCGCTTCACGGAGGCGCAACGGGAGCAGTTTCTTCTGACCTATCAGCAGAGCATTCAGGGCGCATTCCGCGATGTGTCGAACGCGCTGGTGGCATACCGCAAGAACCGAGAATTCAGGGTTGAACAAGAGCATCTCGTAGGCGCCGCTCAAGATGCGGCGCGACTCTCTGAAGTGCGCTTCAAAGCCGGAACCACAGATTATCTTGAGGTACTCACGAACAACACCAACTCCTTCTCGGCCGAACTCGGACTTGCCCAGGCCGAAGGTAATGAATTGACGGCTCTAGTCCAGCTCTACCAGGCGCTGGGTGGCGGCTGGCAAGATTGAAACACAGAACGAATTTGGCAGAGCGCGCTCTTTGATCGGCAAAAATTCAAGGCTGGAAGACTGAGGGGCAGATCATGAAACTACTCATACTTGGAGCCACGGGCGGCACGGGACTCGAAGTTGTTCGGCGAGGCATTGAACGAGGCCACTCGATCACTGCGTTCGTTCGCTCGCCGGAACGACTCAAGTCATTTGGCAATCAAATTAACATCCGCCACGGGGATCTGCTGAATCCTGCCGAACTGGAAAACGCTCTTCATGGCCACGACGCGGTAGTATCTGCATTTGGTCCTCGCTTGCCGGTATCGAAAGCTGATGCTCATCTGTTAGAGCAGTTCGCGCTCGCCCTGACCAAAAGTATGTCCCATAACGGAACTACGCGTCTCGTCATTGAATCCGTGGCTTTCTTGTTTAGGGATTCCATCCTGCCGCCAACGTATCTCTTGGGCCGCTTGCTCTTCCCAGGCATTGTTGCTGATTCCTCGGCAATGGAGCGGCTCGTCCGCGAGAGCAAGCTCGACTGGACTATCGTGCGCCCGCCCGAATTGACCAACAAGCCGCCGAGGGGCAAATATCGCGTTCGCGAGGGACACTTGCCGCACTTTGGTTTCAGAATTTCGCGGGCAGACCTGGCCGATTTCATGATCAAAGCCGCAGAAGATGGCTCCTCGATCCACAAGACATTCGGCGTCGCCAATTGATGAGGTCTCGTGGTCTTGCAATTTGCTTTTAGGCTCA
>DATEGH010000275.1:0-8940 GCA_035280185.1 Terriglobales bacterium | reverse complement strand
TCCTCTCAACATTTCCCGCTTCCAGCGCCAGATCGTCAATTGATGGCGGCCGGCCAGCGGCGTTCAGCACATAATCGGCTTCAATGCATTGCACCCGTCCGTCGCTTTCAACTTCGATATTGAATGCGTCGCCTTCACTGCGAATCGAGCCTATGTTGGTTCGGGCGAGGACATCGATGTTGAGCTCATGCTTTGAGAACTGGAGTAGTGCGTCAACGAGATCGGTCTCGTGCTCCAATAGTGCGCGCGGATCGGGGGTAATCATCGTCACCTTCGAACCGAGTCGCGCAAACACCTGTCCGAATTCCATTGCTACAACTCCGGCCCCGACGATGAACAGCCTGCGAGGTGGATGGCGCAATGCGAGAATGCCATCGCTGGAGTGCATTAAATCCGCTCCTTCAAACTTCAGGCGGCGCGGCATGGAGCCGGTAGCGATCAGAATGCCTTCGGCTCGAAGGCGGTGACCATTGACGGAAATTTCATCGGCGGCGACAAAACGTGAGTGACCCTGAATGAGATCGATGCCAAGGCTCTTAAGCGATTGCTCGGTGTCTGCTGTGACTGGACGTGTGAAGGTCTCTTTGCGATCTATGACGCGAGACCAATCGACGCGGGCTTCGCTGGTGTCGATACCGAAATCACTCGCGCGATGAACCTCGTCTAACAGCTCTGAACTGCGCACGAGAACTTTTTTGGGGTTGCAGCCGTTTAAGGCACACAAGCCGCCGACTGCGCCATGATCCACGACCGCAACCCGCCGTCCGGCCCTCTTGACCAGGCCCGCAGCGCTGATCCCCGCTCCGCCACCGCCGATTGCAATGAAATCATAAACTCGCACGTTGCCTCCATCTGACCCCGAATAGCCACTCGAAAACGGCGACTGCTACCTTGAACCAGCATTGCCCCCAGGAAATACTCCTTCTGCCAGTGGTACGCGAATGCGTTTTATGGCGCGCCAAGCGTCTACCTGCAGGCTGCAGTGGCGGGAGCTTTCGAAATCTCCGCGTCTTGTGTACCTTCTTCTCCGGCTCGGCGGCGATGATACCCGCCTGCGCGGACATGCCGAGCACGCGACTCTGTCGGCGGAACGCTGCCTAAAGATCGCCTCCTGCTCGTTCAGCGAAACGCCGCATGTGCTTCTGCCTTAAAGTCGAGGAGGGAATGGATTAGGGATTGAAGACAATGGATCGCTGCAAGGGAAGGTCTCCCCCAAAGTCGTATCGAGACCCTCTTCGCGGCGATCTTTGACGTTTACCTCGGTATTTTCAAGCCCCGTCAGAGCATGGTACGTGGCTTGCTGGCTCGAGATGTTAATGGAATAGCAAGTCTGTTTCGAGCTCAAATCTGGACTCCAGTTTCAAACGGCTTCACTCCCTACAGAAATGCTTCAGTCACCCAACGATGAACGTGTTGAGTACACGCTGAAGGTCGTAATTCTCCTCGGTGAAATCTTCGAAATCCCTGACGAATCCATTCCGGCACCAGTAAGCACCACACGAATTCGCAACGTCACATCTCTGTACTTTCGTTGGGGCGATAATGGGATGCCCTTAGACCGAGATTAGTTGACTTGTCAGAGGCGTGAGGACGATTTTGAGACACCCTGCCTTCAAACATCAGCCACACTCATGCGATTACAAACAATGAGAAGGGAAATGAACGATTTTCGCTGCAGGCCTTCCCGTCATCGCGCGGATGGACAGAAGGGGAATTTCCCCTGGCGGCCCCGGGATTCGCATCAACCTGATCATGTCCTCCCGGATTTCATTTATGTATCTAGATGGATATGCCGGCCCGGCCGGTCACCTTGCCATTTGCACCACTAGGGCCTTTCAGCCACCGCGCTGGCGCGCACGTTGGAAGCGGCGTATAAGCCTTATTAGTGACTAGCGAGCGTTGGAATTCTGCTCGTGAGCCAGCACCTTGCCCCGACTCGCTTCATTGATTGCGTGCACGGGGGGCTTGCTCACCAAGTGCTCGCTCAAAAACCAGACTTGCATTTCATTGGTGAGCGGCGCGGGCCAGGCCGTGAGTGTACTGGCCATGCATGCTCAATTTCCCGCACTACACAGCGAGAGGCCTACTCTCATCGGCTGCCACAGAGCGGTCCATGCCCCTAATCGTCAGCACGGGACAAGGGGCCAGGCGCACTACCTTTTCGGTCACGGAACCGAAGGCAAATCGACGCCATCCCGTTTTGCCGAACGTGGCGATTACGATAAGCCCAACCCGCTGCTGCTCCGCAATCCGCACAATCTCTGAGGCAGCATCTCCGTGTCGGACAAATGTGTTGGTACGTATCCCTTTTTCCATGAGCTCACGAGCAATCTCGCCGAGACGGCTTTGCACTTCCCCATGTAGAGCTCGTTCATATTCAGGAACCTTGGGCAGCCGCGACCGGACTGCGAGTAAGCGAATTGCTCGGATTGCGGTGGCAGCACATATGCTGGAAATCCGAAACGATTTACTTGAATCAAACTTGGGTTCTGGGGCAGACCGGAACGGGCAAGACCGAATCAAGCCGTAAGCCTGTACCAGTGGGCAAGAGGGTTGCCGGGTTTCTTAAGGATTGGCATCGTGAGACGCCATACGCTTCTCCGGCTGATTGGGTCTTCCCGAGCTTCAAACTGTCCGGCAGGAAACCAATCTGCGGCAGCCAGTTCACGAAAGACTACTTACGACCCCAGTTCATTGAGCACGGGCTGATTGAGCCGGAGTACAAGGGCAGGGCCGGGTTACACGCATTCCGGCACAGTCTTTCGACGGTGCTAATCACGGAGGGGGGAACCGATCCCAAGACCGTACAGGGGTTGCTCCGCCACGCCAGTGCCGCAATCACCATGGACATTTACACGCATGCGCAGGACGGAGCGAAGCGGGCGGCACAGGCGCGTTACGAATCACGCCTGGTGCAGTGAAAAATGATCACAGGTGATAAATCACAGGTGAGAAATTTGGGAGCGAAGCGGCGAATCGTTCTAAGTGGTTGGAAAATATGGTAGGCACGAGGAGACTCGAACTCCTGACCTCTACCGTGTCAAGGTAGCGCTCTAACCAACTGAGCTACGCGCCTACATGCGGAAGGCGAGCTCTATTTTAACACTGGCTCGGGGCTCGCAATCACTACGTGGCCCTCGGGTGTCTTCTCCAGCGACGGCGCATAAGCGCCGAGCAGTTTGCGTTTCCACCAAGCGCCCGTCGCATGCTTCTCCGCCATGGTCGTAAACCAGTATTGCCATACCACCACGCGAATGTGCGTCGGCGCGGGGGCGGAAAACGGATCGCCGGCAAACAGCGCCAGCACGTCGGGATCGTTGCGCAGCAGCCGCTCTTCCGTTTCCACCACCCAGGTGTTCTGCCGCCAGGACTCCAGCGAAGCGAACCACAGGTTCCACTCGAAGCGCGGCTGGTACGGAGCATAGATTCCCGGCGGCTGCATCACGCTCTGTGGCTTGTAGCGGAATGGATACGCTCTCCAAGTAACTCCGTCAGTGCTGCCCTGGAATTCAATTTCATAACGTTCGTGCGTCATCACCGCGAAAAGCCCGTACTGGTTGGCGATCCGAAAGGGCTCCAGCCAGCGCACGGGGGCGGCCGGGAGCGGATAACTGCGCGTGAAAATCGCCAGTATCTCAAGCGAGGTGACATAAAATACTGTGCCCAAACTCAATCCGGCGAGCGTCAACTTCACCGGCGCGAGCCACCGCAGAAAACGCGACCGCCTCCTTTCCACTGCTGAGTCCGCTCCACGCATGTGCTCCGGCCGCTGATGCGCTGACTCCGGGTCTCTCGCGAGCACTTCCTCTCTCCTGCCGCTTTCGGTTGCCGCCAGGAGCCACTTCCAGCGTTGCGGCATTAACCACCTCAGCAGGCGATCGTCCAGCAGAAGGAATCCCAGACACAGCACCAGATAATTCAAGAAGGTGTAATTCGCAGTGAGAATGATACTGATCTGAAACGGCGTCACAATGCAGAAGCAAGCAATTTTCCAGCGGCGCGGAAGAAACATGAGGAAACAAAGCCCGAGTTCCGCGACGAATGTGTAGCCCACGGCGCCGGCGTGGAACCAGTGCGGCAGATGCTGCACGTACCAACCCGGCCAGGAGGGCAGCGGGCAGTTCTGGTAGTAGTCGTCCATGGCGGTAAAGTGCCGCCAGGAGTAATCGCCGCTGGCCAGCTTGACCACGCCGGATTCGAAGTAGATGCGGAACCATTCCCATCGCAGTAGAAACAGGCTGGCGCGCGAAGGCGGATGCGCAGCGCCGAGCTTCGGCCAGGACCCCGAAGGCGCGAAGAACAAGGAGATGAAGCCCGCCTCCAGCAGCATGCCGTCCGACTGATACGAAGAAAAGTCCTGCGCTGCGGCGATGAGTGAAAGAAAGCAGACAAAACACACAACCAGCATTCCGCGCGGCCACACATTGATGGTCAGGGCGACTGAAGCCAGCAGCCCCAGCCAACAGACCGTCATCAGCATGTGGTTGCTGCTGGAGAACCAGAACAACGTCGGTGCGAACCAGAAGCGGGCTAGTCCCGGGTAGACGCGCGGCACAGCAGCAAGATATTCCTGAGCAGGAAGAATTCCCTGCGGTCCGATTAGTCCTTTGATCTGAAACAGAAAGGAGTAGAAAGCGGAAAAATAAATCAGTCCGAGACAGCGAAGAAAGATCCAGCGCGGCAGCACGTGGCTGGGATGCCACTCGTCTGATGTTTCTGGCCCAAGCAGCCACTGCGCGGCTTTGCTGACGCTCTCCACTTCCGCAGAATTATAGAAGCGACTTACTGCACAAAACTGCGAACCCACTTCATGTACTATGATTGCCCGCATGATCCGACTACTAGGCTTTCTTGCTCTTAGCACGCTGAGTGCCGTCGCACAGAATTCTGACCTCACGCAGCAGGTGCAGAGCGTGTTTCCTGAATCGCAAGCGCTGTATCTCGATTTACATCAGCATCCCGAACTCTCATCGCATGAGACGCGTACAGCGGCCGAGATGGCGCAGAAACTTCGCAGTTTGGGATATGAAGTCACCGAGCACGTGGGCGGAACGGGAATTGTCGCGCTGATGAAAAACGGCGCCGGGCCCACGGTGATGCTGCGCACGGAACTCGACGCGCTGCCCGTAACTGAACAAACCGGCTTGCCTTATGCCAGCAAGGTCAAGGCTGCGGACCCGAGTGGCCGCGAGGTAGGCGTGATGCACGCTTGCGGGCATGACGTTCATATGGCCACTCTCTATGGCGCCGCCGCAATCATGGCCAAAACGAAAGACCGCTGGCACGGTACGTTGATGCTGGTCGGCCAGCCCGCAGAAGAGACCATCACCGGCGCCAAGGCCATGGTGGCTGACGGCCTGTTCACGCGGTTTCCCAAGCCGGACGTCGGAGTGGCCCTGCACGATGAGAACGGAATCGCGGTCGGCCAAGTCGGCGTGACTCCAGGATATTCCAAGGCCGCTGCCGATTCGCTTCGCATCACGGTCTACGGTAAAGGCGGACACGGCGCGCGTCCGGAATCGACCATCGATCCCGTGCTGATCGCAGCCAACATTGCGGTGCGGCTGCAATCTATTGTTTCGCGAGAGATTCATCCCGGCGATGCAGCCGTGATCACTGTCGGTTACATTCAGGCCGGGACCAAGAACAACATCATTCCCGACCAGGCGCAGATGGGGCTCACCGTCCGATCGTACACGCCGGAAGTCCGCCAGCATCTCCTCAGCGCGATTGGGCGCGTGGCCAAAGCTGAAGCCGAGGCCAGCGGGGCGGAGAAGATGCCGCTGATTGAGCACTACGAATCCACGGGCGCCGTCTACAACGATCCGGTGCTTACAAAGCACATGTCAGGCGTGCTCGAATCCGTAGTCGGCAAGGGAAATGTGGTGAACGAAGAGCCGCTGATGACTTCAGAAGACTGGGCGGTCTATGTGGAGCAGGGCGTTCCGGGATTCTATTTCACGCTGGGTGTTGCCGATCCACAGAAACTCGCGGCGGCGCATGACCGGCATACGGAGTTGCCATCAAACCATTCGCCACTGTTTGCGCCTGTGTACGAACCTGCGTTGCACACCGGAATCGCCGCTGAAGTCGCTGTGTTGCGCGATTTGCTGAAAGGAAGCTCGGAAGATGTGAAGAAGATAATTGAGCAGAGGCGAGGGGAATAAACCGAGTATTTAGCAATTAGTACTTGGTACTTAGCGTACTAGAACCGCACCGATCAGAGTGCTGGGAAACCGAGCCTGCTAAATACTAATTACTAAGAACTAAATACTTGCTTTCACCTGCAACTCCTCCGATTCGGGCCCTTCTTCTTCCATGAAATCGAACATCTCCTGACAAACCGCATTGCACATCCACACTGGCGCAAACGAGAGCCGGTGCAGCGGCGTGGGGCCATGCTCGTTGAGAGCGGCAATGTGCTTGGGAGAACGGTAGCCCTTGTTCGAAGCCAGATCGTATTGCGGATAAACCGGGTCCCAACGGCGGATCATCGCATCGCGCTCAACTTTGGCGACGATCGAAGCAGCGGCAATGGAGATGGAAAGGGCGTCGCCGTGGATGATCTTGGTCTGCACGCACGGCCAGTCCACGCGGACAGCGTCGAGCAGCAGATGATCGGGCGCAGGCGAGAGTTGCGCGATGGCGTTACGCATGGCCAACAACGATGCCCAGTAAATATTGAGCTGGTCAATGCGCGCTACGTCCACCGCAGCCACGGCCCAGGCAATCGCATGCTGCTTAATGCGCTCCGCCAGTTTCTCACGGGTAGGCGCGTCAAGAAGTTTGGAATCACGAAGGCCTTTAATCCGATAATCGGGCGGAAGAATCACCGCGCCGGCGACAACCGGTCCGAACAGCGAGCCGCGACCAACTTCATCCACTCCAGCGATGAGTTGCGCGCCCGCAGCCCAGGCCAGCTTCTCAAATTTCTGTGTGCATTTCAGCCGGTTGAGCAGCCGCATCTTTAGCGTGCCCTTGGAATAGGGCAGCCCGGTCTTAGGGTTGATCGGGATCGGTTTCTTGCGGCGCTTTTTTCTGGCGGGCTTGGATGCTGCGGGCACTGCAGTAAGCATAGCGCAATATCACCGCATTGAATGCCGGACCAAATTTTTTACCACAGCGCACACGGAGCAGTCACAGAAGTATGTCCGCTAGCGGCTACCTTCGTGTTCCTCTGTGCCCTCTGTGGTGAGTCTGTCTGGCCTGGCTTGTGGTCTATTGATTTTCAGCCGCCGCGGGCGCCGCTGTTACAGTTGGGCGCTCCACTTCGCGCAGACGGGCGGCTTTCCCACGCAGTCCGCGCAGGTAGAACAGTTTGGCGCGACGTACCTGGTTGGAGCGGACCACTTCGACTTTGTCGATCACTTTGGAGTTGAAAGGAAAGATGCGCTCCACTCCGGTGCCGAAGCTCATCTTGCGCACGGTGAAGCTGGCGGTGGGGCCGCTGCTGCGCGAGATCACAGTCCCTTCAAAAGCCTGTGTGCGTTCCTTATCGCCTTCTTTGATTCTGACCTGAACGCGGACGGTGTCGCCCGGGTTCACTTCAGGGATGTCCTTGCGCTGCAACTTGGCAGCAAGCTTTTCCATAATCGGGTGCTGTGACATGAGTGAATCCTTTGGTACTTAGTAATTAGTATTTAGCACTTAGCTCATCCTGCTCGCTAACTACTAACTACTAAGTACTAACTACTTCTCTTCCTATTTATTCGCTTCCCTAAGTCCCTAACAATTGCCTCATCCATCTCGCTGAGCTTCTCTCGATCCAGCAAATCCGGCCGATTCCTCAGCGTCTTCTCCAGCGCTTTGCGTCGGCGCCATTTCCTGATCTGCTCATGATTGCCGCCGATCAGTACTTCCGGCACCGCCATCCCGCGAAACTCTGCGGGCCGCGTGTAATGCGGATAATCCAGCAACCCGCCGGAACCGCACGTGCTGTCCGGCCCTTCCGCATCGGCTTTCATGCCAGCGGTAAAACTCTCCTGCCGGGCGGAAGCCTCGTTGCCGAGCGCTCCCGGCAAAAGCCGCGTGACCGTATCCACAATCACGGCCGCGCCCAGCTCACCACCGCTGAGCACGTAGTCGCCGACAGAAATTTCGCGATCAGCCAGCGCCTCTGCTACTCGCTCATCTACGCCTTCGTACCTTCCGCAGATCAGCACCACGCGATCCAGCGCTGCCAACTCTTGAGCGACCGTCTGCGTGAACATTTGGCCTTGCGGCGATAGCAAGACCACCGTTTCCTTTGCCGCGCCGCGAATGCGCTCCTCATGCGACGCCACGCCCAACGATTCTACGCATTGGAACAGCGGCTCCGGCTTGAGCACCATGCCTTCGCCGCCGCCAAACGGCCGGTCGTCCACAGTGCGATGCTTGTCTACAGTGAACTCGCGCAGGTCGTGCAATCGGATGTCAATGAGCCCCGCCTCGCGCGCCCGGCGCACAATGCCGTAATCCAGCGGCCCGCGAAAAAAGTCCGGAAAAATCGTAACGATCTCGAACTTCATGGGCGGGTCCCAAACTTTACTTGTGCTGCGACTTCCCTTCCTGCCGCAGCGGTGCGTCCAGTTCCAGCATTCCTTCCGGCAGGATCATGCGCAGTTGCTTTCTCTCTGGCGCCACTTCCTTCAGATATTCGCTCGCGAACGGAACCAGAAATTCCTTCTCGCCCCGAATGACCAGCAGCGGCGCCTCTCCGCTGCCAAACTGCACATCCGTTATCGTCCCAACCTCGCGTCCGGAATCGTAAACGGTGCAGCCGATCAGATCGCTCACGTAAACCGAGCCGTCGGTCAGCGCGGTCCGCTCTTCCAGCGGAACCTGGACCTCCGCTCCAATCAACTCCTCAGCCTGGCTGATGGAATCAACGCCTGCAAACTTGAGCACTACCTGGCCCTTGTGAAACCAGTGATCTTCGAGTGCCAGTTCCCGGCGCTCACC
>DATEGH010000274.1:0-9378 GCA_035280185.1 Terriglobales bacterium | reverse complement strand
TGGAGAAGAGCACGGTTCCGGTTTACACCAATAGTTGGATCCGCCGGATCATGCTGCTCAATGGCGCGCCGGCAGAAATGTTTGATGTCGCATCAAATCCGGAGTTCCTGCGCGAAGGCTCTGCGGTCACGGATTTTCTCTATCCGGATCGCATCGTGATTGGGGCCGACAGTCAGCGCTGCGCGGCTGCGGTCACACAGGCTTACCAGCCGCTGGTGGACGGAAGCTACTACGCTGCGCCCGGAGCGATCCCAGGACGCGATCTTGGCCCCTTCCGCGCGCGCTTGATCCAGACCAGCGCAAAGAGCGCGGAACTGATCAAGCACGCCTCCAACGCGTTCCTTGCCATGAAAATCTCCTTTGTGAACGCGGTGGCGTCAGTGTGCGAAGCCGTGGGAGCGGACGTGGAGCAGGTTTGCGAAGGATTGGGCAGTGACAGCCGCATTGGCCGCCGTTTCCTGCGCCCTGGCATCGGCTACGGAGGTTCCTGCTTCCCCAAGGACCTGCTCGCCTTCCGCGCCGTCGCTCGCGAGAATGGACTCCAGTTTGGGCTGCTCGATGAAGTTGTCACCGTCAATGACGAACAGCGCAACCGCTTTCTCCGGAAAGTGAAGAAGGCGTTATGGACCCTCAAAGGCAAGAAACTGGCGGTACTCGGGCTGGCTTTTAAGAATGGGACCGACGATATCCGTGAATCGCCCGCCGTTGCGATCGTGAAATCCCTGGTGCGTGAAGGGTGCATCATCACGGCCTTTGATCCTGCCGCCATGGAGCGCGCGGCAGAGGAGTTGCCGGAGGGAGCAGTTACGTTTGCCTCCGACCCTTATGAAGCCCTGCGCGGAGCAGACGCTTGCCTGCTCCTGACCGAGTGGGAAGATTTTGGAGCCCTGGATCTCGGGCGGATGAAATCTCTGCTCCGGTATCCCATTGTGGTGGACGGCCGCAACCTTTTCAGCCCGGTCAAAATGAGCGCGGCGGGACTGAACTACTACAGCATTGGGCGTCCTGATGTGACTGGCGAACGAAAAGGATTGGCGGAAAAGGGTTTCCTTACTGAGACATTTGAGGAAGATCAGGCAGCATAAACAGGTTTGAACGGACCCATGGTGTCGGCATGTTGTCAGTCGTAGTTCCGATTTATAACGAAGAAGAGAACATCTACCCCTTCCATCACTCGCTGACGGCAGTACTGGAAGACCTGGACGAGGATTTTGAGATCGTCTTTGTCAACGATGGCAGCCGCGACAACTCACTGCCCATGCTCTTGGAACTCGGTGCGACGAATCGCCGGATCATTGTTGTCGAACTCTCTCGCAACTTCGGTCATCAGGCCGCCCTGAGCGCCGGACTCAACGTAGCGAAAGGCGACGCCGTCATTCTCATGGACGGGGATTTCCAGGATCCGCCTTCCGTAGTGCCCCGGCTGGTGGAAAGCTGGAGAGGCGGCGCGAAGGTGGTCATCGCCAATCGTGCCAGCAGAGCAGAGAAAGGCATCCGCGGCAAGCTCTTT
This sequence comes from Terriglobales bacterium, assembly GCA_035280185.1. Taxonomy (GTDB): domain Bacteria; phylum Acidobacteriota; class Terriglobia; order Terriglobales; family Acidobacteriaceae; genus Angelobacter. Next base: position 7,868 of record DATEGH010000274.1, on the reverse strand, counting down.
CCCTTGTTCTACAAAGTCATGGGCTGGGTATCCGATTTTCCCATTCCCCTGAATGCCGGCATTTTTGGCCTTCTTGACCGGCAAGCCGTTGACGCTATAAATCGTCTGCACGAGGGCAACCGATACCTTCCTGGAATGCGTTCCTGGATCGGCTTTCCCACAGCTTTCGTCTCTTATGATCGTGCTGACCGCGCTGCCGGCGAGCCCAAACAAAGCTTTCTTCGTCTCTTCAAATACGCCGCCGACGCAATTTTCAGCTTTAGCTACAAGCCGTTGCGGCTCGGGATGGCCCTCGGCGGACTTGTTCTGGCGTTCAGCATTTTCGCTTCGTTCCTTGCTATCGCCGCAGTGATCCTCCATCTGAAACTGTTTGGAGCCATGCCCGATAACGGCTTTCTTGGCGTAAGTATCGCCGTGCTGTTTCTCGGCGGGGTGCAACTCATCTGCGTCGGGCTGCTGGGCGAGTATATTGGACGAATCTACGACGAGGTTCGCAAGCGCCCACTCTTCCTGATCCATCAGATCCATCGCGGACAGACGCAGCTTTCCGACGAGAATGCCCTGGAAAAAGTGCATCGTTCGGCTGCCTAAGCAAGAATTTCCACACTGAATTTCAATCTAAGTCGCAAAACGAAAGTCTTCTAAGAGTTTCCCTAATACAACCAGAGTAGATGACTCCATAACCTCCTGACCCATTCGGGCCAAGAAGTCTTAGTCCCATCAGGAGGGTTGCTGTGAAGAATGTTGTTCGTCTGCTGTGTGTGATCACCAGTTTGGCGGCGATTTCATCCGCCGGTGTCACCATCAGCTCCCCCACAAGTGGATCCAGTCTCGGATCGCCGGTTCATGTTGTTGCCTCTGCCAGCTCCACTCACCCCATCACTTTCATGCGGGTCTACGTGGACAACGTAAGCGTCTACGGAGTCGCTGCCGCGAAGGTTGATACCTCGATCGGCATGTCTACGGGCCAACACAGTGTTGTGGTGCAGTCATGGGACTCAGCCGGAACGGTAGCGAAGACTGGCGAGACCATCAACGTAAGCGCGCCTGCGCCAACTCCCACACCTACGCCCGCTCCGACCCATGGCGTCACCATCAGCTCGCCGTCGAACGGAGCTACGGTCCCCTCGCCCGTCCATGTCGTGGCTTCCGCCAGTTCGGCAGCCCCGGTCACCTTCATGCGGATCTATGTGGACGGTGTTAGCGTGTTTGGAATCGCCGCAAGCAGGATTGATACCTCGCTGGCCATGGCAGCCGGAAGACACAACATTGTGGTGCAGTCCTGGGATTCCGCGGGCACGGTGCTGAAGAGCGGTGTTGCTATAACCGTTAGCACCAGCTCTCCCACGCCGACTCCGACGCCGACGCCCAATCCCGGATTGCCTGCTCCCCCTTCCACGGCAGTCACCATCAGCAACATTGACCAGCTCACCGGATGGTCCAGTTGCACGGCATGCGCCGGTGCGGGCGGTGCCGGTCCCGTTTCTAAAATCTCGATGACTGAGAACCTTGCCTCGCCGTCGATCGACGGAAAGTCGGCGAAGTTTAGCCTCACGCCAAGCTCTCCCTACTCCGATGCCCTATGGTGGAAGCAGCTCGGCGCCGTGAATAACGCGACCAACTTGAAATACGACCTCTACTTCTACTTAACCAATCCTCAGGCCGCTCAGGCGCTCGAGTTCGACGCCAATCAGGCCAACGGAAAGATGCGCTGGATTTACGGAACGCAGTGCAATATTAAAACTGCCAATGGCGGACATTGGGATGTTTGGGGCAATGCTCAGGGGAACTGGCTCTCCACTGGAATTCCCTGCGGCATGCCGACTGCTTTCACGTGGCATCATCTGACCTGGGAATTCAAACGCACTGCCACCACACTCACGTTCATCGGCTTCACCTACGACGGCGTGACTCATTACATCAACAAGACCTACACTGGGAGGGCTTCAGGCGTGAACGAACTCAATATTGCCTTCCAGATGGACGCCGGCAAGCTGATGCAGGGCTATTCCAGTTGGCTAGACAAGATTTCCCTCACTTACTGGTAGAACTAAGTGGGCTACTAAGGCCCGCAGCTCTGCACAATTTGCGTAGCTAATAACACGATGCACTGAGCTACTTAAAATCTGATTTCTTAAGGGCGGCAACCTTGCTGCCCTCTGTTTTTGAGTTAAGAAACCTTCTTAATACCTCACTAATCCTTCATTTCGAGTTTTTCCCCGTCGAGGTGAAAAACGGATTGCTTGAGAGTAGATCGCTCTTTAGTCTCGCACGTTCGCGCGTGGTACACGCGTGACGAAAAGGCAGACAAATCACCCCCTGGAGTTGAAATGACTCAAATCGCAAGAAAGCACTGGTCGATTTTTGTGGCTTCTTTTTTTGTGGCCATGCTTTTTGGAACTTCGTCTTCCGCCCAAACCGTAAGATCGAGCATCGAGCAGATGTCCGGCTGGGCAAGCTGCGCCGCCTGCGCCGGCGCCGGAGGCTCCGGCCCTTCGGCGTCGACCTATACCAAGTCGGGCATCTCTAGCCCTTCTCTCAGTGGCAATTCCCGGGTATTTCACATCGCCAGCACCCACGCTTACGCTGATGCTCTGTGGTGGAAACAGCTCGGCGCCAGCGGCGCCACAAACCTGGTTTACGATGTGTACTTTTACATCAAGACGCCACAATATTCTCAAGCACTGGAATTTGACTCTAATCAGGCCAACGGTTCCAAACGCTGGATTTTCGGAACGCAGTGCAATATCGGTGCTGGTCACTGGGACATCTGGGCCAACGCCGCAGGCAAGTGGACGTCCACCGGAATCCCCTGCCACCGGCCCTCGGCCTATAAGTGGCACCATCTGACTTGGGAGTTCAAGCGCAGTGGCGGTTACGTCAGTTACACCGCTTTCACGTTGGACGGCGTAAAGCACTATGTACACCGCAGCTATCCGGCCCGGGCCTCCAGCGTGAAGGAACTGAACGTGGCCTTCCAGATGGACATGAGATCCAGCCACGTGGCTTACTCGACCTGGCTCGATAAAGTCAGCCTGAAGTACTGGTAAACCCTGAGATGTCTTGAGAAATATTGCTTGCCTCGGTCGAGGCTTTCTCCCGGAGCTCGTTCCCCGCTGAAGCTCCGGGAGTTTTTTAACCTGAAGTATCGAGTACGCCCGCCAGTTCTTCCCATTCCGCCATTCTCTGGGAAAGTTCGCTCCTCGCCCGCTCCAGCATCTCCGTCAGGCGCTGGGTCTCTTCGATGCTGACAAAAACCTGAAGGCCCGTTTCGTTCTGAGCGATCTCCGTCTCCAGGCGCGCCACTTCCTCCTCAATTTCCTGGAGCCGGTCCTGCATCTGCTTAAGCTTGATCGGATTGATCCGCTTCTGTTTCGCGCCGGCAGAGGCAGATTCAGGCTGTTCAGGTGCACTCACGATATCCGCACTCGGCCTTCCGTTTGACTGTGAAGTCGCCTGCATTGCGACGGCTCCCCTCTCCGCCTGCTTGCGCCAGAGATAATCCTCGTAATTTCCCGGGAAGACCACCACTTGACCATCGCCGATTTCAAAGACCCGCGTTGCCAGCTTGTCAATGAAATAGCGGTCGTGAGAGACGAACACCACGGTTCCCGTGAACTTCTGCAAGGATTCCAGCAAAACGTCCTTGGCCCGCATATCAAGATGGTTTGTGGGTTCATCCAGCAGAAGGAAGTTCGAAGGATGCAGCAGCATTCGCGCCAGAGCATAGCGGTTGCGTTCCCCGCCTGAAAGCACGCCCACCGTCTTGAACACGTCATCCTCAGAGAAGAGAAAACATCCCAGCAGGCTGCGCAACTCCGTCTGGCTCGCTCGCGGCGCCACCTGATAGAGATCATCCAGCAGACGTGCCTGCGGATCGAGGGCCTTGTACTGATCCTGAGCGAAGTAATCCACCTCAACGTTGTGGCCCAGCTTGATTCCACCCGAGGTCGCCTCCTCCAGTCGGCCCAGCAGCCTGATTAAGGTGGACTTCCCCGCCCCGTTCACCCCGACCAGCGCAACCCTGTCGCCTCGTTCCATCACGAAGTTCGCATTCGAGAAGACCTGCTTTTCTCCGTAGCTCTTGCCTAGTCCTTTAGCTTCGGTCACCATTCGTCCGCTGGGCTGCGGCTGAGGAAAAGAGAAATGGATCGTCTTCTCTTCCGGCGGAATTTCAATCTTCTCCATCCGCTCCAGTTCCTTGATCCTGCTCTGCGCTTGCTTGGCCTTGGTCGCCTGATAACGAAAACGATTGATGAACGCTTGTAGCTGTTCTACTTTCTCCTGCTGATTGCGATGTGCCGCTTCCAACTGTTCTCGCCTCTGCTGCTTCTGCTCCAGATACTTTTCATAATTTCCAGAGTAGAACCAGACCTTGCGATTCCATATCTCGATGATCTTGCTCACCGTCACATCAAGAAAGTACCTGTCGTGGGAAATCAAGACGTAAGCATTGGGATAGCCAGCCAGATACTGCTCCAGCCAATTGCGCGACTCAAGATCAAGGTGGTTCGTGGGCTCATCCAGCAGAAGCAGGTTGGGCCTTTGCAGCAACAGTTTGGCCAGAGCAATCCGCATCTGCCATCCGCCGGAGAACTCCTCAGTCTTGCGTTCCCAGTCTGGCTTCCTGAACCCAAGCCCGTTGAGCACCACGCCCACGTCAGCCTCAATGCTGTAAGCGTTCCGCGCGTGAATCTCCGCCTCAAGCCGGTGATAGCGCTCGCCGATCTGCTCGTACTCTGTGCTGGAGTGGTCTACCTCACTCATGCGATGGGCCAAGTCTTCCATTTCGCGCTGCATCGCATGAACCTCAGCGAAAACCGAGAGACATTCGGCAAAAACGGTGCGTCCTGCCAGCGAGAGTCCGTCCTGCGGCAAGTACCCGATCTGGATTCCCCGCTGACGGTTCGCTGTGCCGTAATCCAAGCCTTCCATACCGGCCAGGATTTTCAATAAAGTCGTCTTCCCCGTGCCGTTCCCTCCGACCAACCCGATGCGGTCCTTGGGACCAACGAGCCAGTCCAGCTCCTGAAACAGTACCTTCGGCCCGAATCGTTTGCCGGCTTGGGAGAGTTGAATCACTGTCTTCTATCTAACCACAGACCTTGATGAGTCCATATATAGCGAGCCCTCCCCGGAAACACTGACCAATCGCTGGCTGGTATTCTCAACAAACCTCCTTGACGGGTGAGATTCAGGTGAAGACGCCCAGAATCGGGTTCGTGACCTCAGCCGATCATCGCAACCTGATTGCGGATGACCTGGTGCTGGCGTCGGCTCTCAAGAAGCATGGGGCGACCGTGGTTCCGATTGTGTGGACAGAGACTTCTCCGCAGAGCACCAGATGCAATCTTCTGTTGTTGCGTTCCTGCTGGGACTATCATCTGCGCCCGCAGGCTTTCCTGAACTGGGTCAACGAAGCCAACCAGAGAACGCCTGTAGTCAACGCTCCGGAGATCGTGCGCTGGAATATGGACAAGCGCTATCTGGCCGATCTGGAACGGCATCGGTTCGCGGTGCCACATACGATCGCCCTGAAGTCGGGAAGTAATGCCAACCTGGCAAAGCTGGTGGAGAGCCACGGCTTTTCGGCGGCTGTGGTGAAGCCCGCGATTTCACTTTCTGCTTACGAAACCTATCTCGTTCCGGCTCGTGAGGCAAAGCAGTTTCAGCCGAAGTTGGACGCGCTGCTGAGCGCGCGCGACATGCTGGTGCAGGAATTTATCCCGCAGATTGCCAGTGAGGGAGAGTGGTCACTCATTTTTCTGGGCGGCACATTCAGTCACGCAGTGAGGAAGTTTCCCCAGGCAGGCGATTTCCGCGTACAGCACGAATATGGAGGCTCGGTCCAATCGGTCAACCCCAGTGAAGCCATGGTCAGAACCGCAGCAACAATTCTCGAACGGTTCGCACCGCAGGGAGTTTATTGCCGCGCTGACTTGGTTCCTCGGGCGAATGACTTCGCATTAATGGAGTTGGAGCTGATTGATCCGGTGCTCCACTTTGAATTTGCCCGCGAAGCGGCGCAACGCATGGCCGAGCTGCTGTTGCACCATCAACCCTAAACCGCCAATTCACGGCTAACCGCCGAGACATCCTTGTTTTCCACAACTTAGGTGAGTTTCCGCTTGCTATTTGCCCTAAGAGCTGGCAATAATCTCTTTAGGTCGGACCTCATAAGGGCAGAGTGGAACGCTACCATCGAGAGGACGTTCTGAGGATTCTTCACATCACCGGGCGGCAGCTTGCCGGCTGGGAAAAAGCAGGCTTGTTTCCGCTCCGCGACTCCTATTCCTTTTTTGATCTCCTCCAGCTCAGCAAACTGCGTGACCTTCGCGCCAAGCGTGTGCGCCCAGCCGTGATCCGCGATTCGTTGCGCGCCATGCAGCAGCAGGTTGCCGGAATGGAAAATCCGCTGCTCGAAGCCGGAACTTTTACCAACCAGTCGCGCGTGGTTTTCCGGCACCAAGGCGCTGCCGTGGAGCCCATTGCAGGACAATTCGTGCTCGACTTTGCCGACCGCGAAGTACTCCAGCAGCCCAAGATCCACGCCTTTCGCGCCGCCGAAACCGCCGCCGATTTTTTCAGCCGTGGTGTCTCGCTCGAAGACGATCCCAAGACCCAGGACGAAGCGGTCATGGCTTACAAAAAGTGCCTGGATCTCGATCCCACACACGCCGCCGCCTACATCAACCTGGGCACGCTTTGCTACAACCGCCACGACTACGTGCTGGCCGAGCGCTACTATCGCAAAGCCGTTGAGGTGGATCCGCGTTACGCTCTCGCTTATTTCGATCTGGGTAATGTGCTGGACGAAACCGGGCGCCTGCCGGAAGCCATCAAGGCGTATGAAGCGGCGATCTCTCTGGCGCCGACCTACGCCGACGCGCATTACAATCTCGCCCTGGCTTTCGAAAAAGCGCGCCAGCCCCGCAAAGCGCTCCATCACTGGGAATCGTACGCCAAGCTGGATACCAGCGGCCCATGGGCCATCCATGCCCGCAACCAGATAAAGAAGATTCTCGCCAGCGATGCGCTGAAAGTCGTCGCGCGCAAGACGTAGCCTTGCTTCAGTAAGCCAGCAGGATTCTCAGATCGCGCACGTTGTTTCCCGTTGGTCCGGTCTGGATCGTGTCTCCCAGCTTCTCAAACGCCGGATAGGTATTGAACGCGCGGAACTCCGCTATGAGGTCAACTCCTGCTTCACGGGCGCGCTGAAGCGTGCTTCCATCGGCCACCGCGCCCGCCGCGGGGCTGTTGCCGTCGATGCCATCGGTACCGGCGCTCAGGACCGCGATGCTCTCCCCTGAGATTTTTTGCGCGCAGTAGGCGGCAAAATGCTGGTTCCGTCCGCCCTGACCGGAATTGGCCGGAACTTTCACGGTGACCTCCCCGCCGGAAACAATGCAGGCTTTGCTCACGCCAGCCCTCATAATCCGAAGCCGGTCCAGCAGATAGTCCGCGGCCTTGGCATAGTCCCAGTCGTCGCACGAGTGATCAATGTCTACGGCGAAGCCTTGTTGAACAGCGGCAGAAGCCGCTGCGTTCTCCGCAGTTTCGTTGGATAGAATTTTCCACCAGCGGGAATGCGCGAACGCCGAGTCATTCTGTTTGGGAGTTTCCTCCAGCGCGCGCCTTTCGAAAAGCTCTCGCACCGACGCTGGAAAATCCCGCAGCATCTCGTATTCCTGAACAATGCGGTAGCAATCGTCCACGGTGGTCGAATCGGGCATCGTCGGGCCGGACGAAAGAGAATCCAGCGCGTTCTCGGGGACATCAGAGACCAGCACCGAGACCTGCCGCGCGCCACGCGCCGCCTGCGCCATGCGTCCGCCCTTGGTGGCCGAGAGATGTTTTCGCACAGCATT
>DATEGH010000273.1:0-9256 GCA_035280185.1 Terriglobales bacterium | reverse complement strand
AACGGACGCAATTCTTGAAGGCGCGGCGCAAATCGCGGTTCCGGCGTTCGTCTCCACGCTCTGCATCTGCATCGTCTTCGTCCCGATGTTTTTCCTCACCGGCGTAGCCAAGTATCTGTTTGTTCCACTGGCGGAAGCAGTGGTTTTTGCCATGCTGGCGTCGTATCTGCTGTCGCGAACGCTGGTTCCTACGCTGCTCAAATACCTGCTGCGCGGCCATGAGCATGAAGAACACCGCGAGCCACGCGGTTTATTTGCTCCCTTCAAGCGTTTCCAGCAATGGTTTGAGCGCGGGTTCGAGCGCCTCCGCGGAAGCTACCACGAAACGCTCGCCGGATGCCTGGAGCATCGCCGCATCTTCATCACCTGTTTCCTCGCGTTCTGCGGCCTCTCGCTGGGCCTGGTCTATTTCCTTGGCCAGGACTTCTTCCCTTCCGTTGACGCCGGCACTTTCCGCCTGCACGTTCGCGGACGCGCCGGCCTGCGCATTGAAGAAACCGCGCGCCTGTGCGATGAAGTCGAAAACGTCCTGCGCAAGGAAATTCCCAAAGACGAGCTGGTCACGATTCTCGACAACATCGGCTTGCCTTACAGCTCCATCAACAACACCTACAGCACGGCAGGAAGCATCGGCACCTCTGATGCTGAGATTCTGGTTTCGCTCAACCAGGAACACCACCGCCCCACCGACGAATACGTAAAGCAATTGCGCGAAGAGTTGCCGCGCCTCTTCCCCGGCACGGAATTCTTCTTCCAGCCCGCGGACATCGTCAGCCAAATCCTCAACTTCGGTTTGCCCTCGCCCATTGACATTCAGGTCGTCGGCAAGAAGCAGGAGCTCGCGTACGGAATCGCGCAACAGATGGCGAACCGCCTGCGCCACGTCCCAGGGGCGGTGGATGTTCACGTTCAGCAATTGATGAACGCGCCCGCCATCCGCCTCACCGTGGACCGCAGCCGCGCCCAGCAGATGGGGCTCGAACAGCGCGACGTCGCGCAAAACCTGCTCATCTCGCTCAGTGGAAGCTTCCAGACCGCGCCCACGTTTTGGCTGAATCCGGAGAATGGAGTCACTTATAGCGTCGCCGTGCAGACTCCGCAATACCGCATCGACTCCCTCCAGGCCCTGATGAACATTCCCGTCAATGCGCCGCGCGCTCCCGCGCCACAAGTGCTCGCAAATCTGGCCACCATCACGCCGGCGGAGACTCCGGCTGTGGTTTCCCATTACGACATCCAACCCGTGATGGACGTCTATGCCAGCGTGCAGGGGCGCGATCTGGGCGGAGTTGCGCGTGATACGCGGCAGATCGTCAATGAATTCGAGAAGAAGCTGCCCAAAGGAATGCAGATCATTCTGCGCGGCCAGGTCGAAACCATGACCAGTTCGTTCGCCGGACTCGGCTTCGGCCTGCTGATGTCCATTGTTCTGGTCTACTTGCTGATCGTGGTGAATTTCCAGTCCTGGCTCGATCCCTTCATTATCATTACGGCGTTGCCAGGCGCTCTCGCGGGCATTATCTGGATTCTCCTGCTCACGCACACGACTCTGAGCGTCCCCTCGCTTACCGGCGCGGTGATGTGTATGGGCGTTGCGACGGCAAACAGCATTCTGGTGATCTCTTTCGCTCGCGAGCGTATGGCGGAGGGGTTGAATGCCGCCGAAGCCGCGCTGGAAGCGGGTTACACGCGCATGCGGCCTGTGATTATGACCGCCCTCGCCATGATTATCGGAATGGTCCCGATGGCGCTGGGCCTGGGCGAAGGCGGCGAGCAAAACGCTCCGCTGGGCCGCGCCGTAATCGGCGGTTTGATTCTTGCTACCGTAGCAACGCTCTTCTTCGTCCCAACCATTTTTAGCGTGCTGCACGGACGCCGCGCAGAAAAAGCTGCGCAACTCAAGATCAGCGAGCACGAGGTTTTCTCAAGGGTTTAACGAATGACTCAAATCACCCAACAACACGCGCCGGAACCTGCGGTCCACAATACGCAAAGGGTGCGATCGCGCAGCGCGCGCCTGGCCTTCCTGGTGGTTCTGGTGCTTCTCATCGCCGGAGTTTTCACCCTGATGCGCCGGTTCACCGAGCGCCACGCTCTGGCCAAGGAAACCGAGGCGCTTGCCGTTCCGACCGTCAGCGTGATGAAACCCGGCATTGAGCCCGCAACGGATGCCCTCGTTCTTCCCGCTCAGCTTCAGCCTTATGTTGATTCCGCCATTTACGCCCGCACCAACGGCTATCTGCTGCGCTGGACCAGGGACATCGGCAGCCACGTGAACAAAGGCGATCTCCTCGCCGAGATTGACACTCCGGAAATCGACCAGGAGCTTTCCCAAGCCAAAGCTTCGCGCCAGCAGATCGAGGCGCAACTCCAGCTCGCTAAGTCCACCGCCGAGCGCTGGACCAACCTGCGCAAGACCGACTCCGTTTCCCAACAGGAAGCCGACCAGCAGGTAAGCGCCTACGCGCAGGCGCAAGCCAACGTTGCCGCCGCCAACGCCAATGTCCGCCGCCTGGAGCAACTCGAGTCCTTCAAGCGTATCTATGCTCCGTTTGCCGGCGTGATCACCCGGCGCAACACCGACGTTGGCGCACTCATCAGCGCGGGCAGCAACACCCAAGGCAAAGAACTCTTCGACATCGCTCAATTCGATCCTCTGCGCGTTTACGTGAACGTTCCACAAATCAATTCGCCGTCCATCCGGCGCGGAATGCCGGCTTACATCGAGTTGCGCGAATTCCCCGGCCAGAAATTCACCGGTAAGATCGTCCGCACCGCTGACGCAATTGATCCCGCCACTCGCACGCTACTCACCGAAGTTGACGTTCCGAACAAAGATGGCCGTCTGCTGCCCGGCTCTTACGCGCAAGTCCATTTTGCCGTACCCGTGCAGACCACCAGAATCTCTGTTCCAGTAAACGCTCTGCTCTTCCGCTCGGAAGGACCGCGAGTTGCGGCCGTCGGTAGCGACAGCAAGATTCATCTGAAGCCTGTGACGATTGGCCGCGACTTCGGCACAAAAGTTGAAATACTCGACGGGTTGCAACCGACCGACCAGATCGTCGTCAATCCGGCTGACTCGCTGGAAGAAGGCCAGCAGGTGAACATCAAATCTGGAGGCGCCGGCGAATTGTGAGCCGTTTCGCGCTAGTCGCGCCAGCAATCTTCTTCTTCCTTCTCGTCGGCTGCACCGTCGGACCCAACTATCACCGGCCCGATGTTCCCGTTGCGCCGCAATGGAAGGAGCAGCCGCCGTGGCGAGCGGCCACTCCGCAGGATTCGTTGCCTAAAGGCGATTGGTGGAGCATCTTCGGCGATAACGAACTCACCGGCTACGAAGCGCAGGCGCTCAAAGCCAATCAGACCATCGCCACCGCGCGTTATCAGTTGGACCAGGCGCGAGCCGCGGCGCGGATTACACAATCTGGACTCTTTCCGCAACTCTCCGCCGGAGTAACGGCGCAGCGCTCGCGTACCTCCGCGAACCAGCCAACCGCCTCGGGAACGCCTCTGACGCAATCCACCACGCAGAACTCTTTCGTCATTCCTTTCAATCTGAGCTGGGAAGCTGACGTTTTCGGCGGCATCCGGCGCAACGTGGAGTCGGCGAGAGCTGCCTACCAATCTACCGGCGCAGCTCTCGAAAATGTTCGGCTCGTCATCGCCTCAGAGCTTGCGGTGGACTACTTCAGCCTGCGCGAGCTTGATTCCGAAATCGCTGTGGTAGACTCCGCCGTGCAATATCAGGCCAAAGCGCTGGACTTGGTAAACAATCGCCACGCCGGCGGCATCGCTTCGGGACTCGATGTCGCGCAACAGGAGACGCAACTTGCCGCCACGCGCACGCAAGCGACTTTGTTGCGCCGCCAGCGCGCCCAGTTTGAGCACGCCATTGCTGCGCTGGTGGGAGTTCCGGCTTCAAGCTTCAGCGTGCCGGTGGAGCCTCTGATCATCGCTCCTCCTGAGATTCCGCAAGGCGTGCCGTCGGACGTGCTGGAGCGACGGCCCGACATCGCCCAAGCCGAGCGCCTGATGGCTTCGCAAAACGCGCTGATTGGTGTCGCTCGCAGCGCGTTCTTCCCCAGCATCGGAATCGCCGGCGGAGGAGGTTTCAACAGCCGCGCCATTGGAAGTCTGATCAGCGCATCCAGCGGCTTCTGGGCCTTGGGCGCCAACGTGGCTGAAGACATCTTCACCGGCGGACGCAGGAAGGCCCAGGTCGATTTCGCTACTTCGGCTTATGGCGCTTCGGTCGCCACCTACCGCCAGACCGTGCTGAACGCCTTCCAGGATGTTGAAGATAATCTCTCCGGACTCGGCGTCCTGGCCCAGGCTGCGCAAACGCAGCAGCAGGCGGTCGAGGCCGCCCAGCGCGCGCTGAAGATCGCCAACGACCGCTACACCGGCGGCCTGGTCACTTACCTCGACGTAGTCACCGCTGAGCAGACACTGCTCGACAATCAGCGCCTCGCGACCCAACTTCTCGGCCAACAACTGGTCACTTCCGTCGGACTCATCAAAGCTCTCGGTGGAGGATGGGATGCTTCCAGCTTGCAGGCCCTGCACCTGAACACATCTGCGAAGCAGACTCTCGAGCCTTAGATCAGCTCTGCAACTCACAAAATGGGCGGGATGAGGGTAAAAAGCAAAGGTGCGCCTCGTCGGCGCACCTCCGTTGGGCTATTTCTTTTGTGGGTTGTCGCTGGGATTGACGTAATTCAATTTGAATGGGCCGCTGCCATGGACCTGGACCACGGTCTCTCCCTTCGCCATGGCATAGTGATGCATGCGTGGCGGTACCGGGACAAACGATCCCGGCGGCAGGGCCTGCATTCCTGTTTCCTCCATCTTGTCACCCATTCCAACGTGAAATTCTCCGGAAATCACCGTCACATTTTCCGTGGTGGGATGCCAGTGGGGCATGATTTTGTAACCATCCGGCATTTTGAGACGTACTACATAGGGACCAGCCGCCATGGGATTGCCTGAAAGCACCGCAAACTGCGCTCCGGGCGCTAGCACCGGCGGCGGATCACCCCACTTGACGTTGTCAGGAGTGGTGATTGTCGGAGCATGCCCGGCAGCCTGGCTCGCTGACGATTTGGCCGCCGTTTTATGTTTTGCTGTTTGCGCCAGCCCCACGCCGGCGATCAACAAGAGCACGATTAGACTTTTACGCAAGATTGTCCCCCTTTCAGAATTAGGATAAGTGACTTTATACGCTTCAGTTCGGACGCAAAGCAAACCACGGAAGAAGGCTGTCCGGTTTCGAGTCCATGTGCTCGAATTCGAACAGCAAGCGGTAATTTCCACGTCCCGCTATCCGATTACCTCCTTTATCGTCATAGATATAGCTCTCGCTGGAGTGCCGGCGAACATGCTTCTCAAACTTAAACGGAGAAGGAGACTCTCGTGGGAACTCTGCTTCAGGACCTGAAATACGGCGCGCGCGTGTTGCGCAAGAGCCCGGGATTCACAATAGTGGCGGTAGTGGTGCTGGCGCTGGGAATCGGCGCGAACACTGCAATCTTCAGCGTGGTCAATGCTGTGCTGTTGCGGCCGCTTCCTTTTGGCAATCCTGACCGTCTGGTGCACGTGTGGCATGTGCCGCCGCCCAAGAGCTTCCCTGGAATTACGCGCTTCTCCGTCTCCGCAGCCAACTACATTGACTGGAAGGCGCAGAACGATGTCTTCCAGGACATGGCAATTTTCAGCGGCTCCAGCATGAACCTGACCGGCGGCGGCAAGCCCGAGTTCGTGCAGGCCGCCACAGTCTCTGCCGATTTCTTCAAGGTTCTTGGCGTCCAGCCGCTACTCGGTCGTACGTTTGTCCCGGGTGAGGACGTCCTAGGCCACAATCACGAGGTGATCCTGACCTATGCCTTCTGGCAGAGCCGCTTCGGCGGTGATCACAGTGTTGTGGGCCGGCAGGTCACGCTGAACGACGAGCCTTACACCATCGTCGGAGTCATGGGGCCGACCTTCACTTACCCCGATTGGGAACAGAAAATCTGGAAGCCCCTGGCATGGACTCCCAAGGAGGCTGCGGTTCGCGGCGAGCATCACTCCGTCGTCATCGCGCGGCTTAAAGCGGGGATAGACTTGAAGCATGCCCAAACCGAGATGACCGCCATCTCTGACCGCCTTGCCCAGCAATATCCCGCCGATGACAAAGATTGGGGCGCATTAGTTTCGCCGTTGCAGGAAGACTTGGTGGGCGATGTGCGTCCGGCGCTGCTGGTGCTGCTCGGCGCTGTTGCTTTTGTTTTGCTGATTGCCTGTGCTAATGTCGCCAACCTCCTGCTGGCCAAAGCCATTGCACGCTCCCGCGAAATCGCCATTCGTACTGCGCTGGGCGCCAGCCGCATTCGGCTGGTCCGGCAATTGCTGTTTGAAACTATCATTCTTGCGCTGGCTGGCGGCTTGGCCGGACTGATCGTCGCCCATTTCGGCATCACTCTCATTACGCGCTTTCTCGCCCATCAGCTTCCAACATCAACCGATCTCTCGCTCGACGTCTTTGTCCTCGCCTTCGCTTTCGTGCTCTCGCTCATCACCGGATTGCTGGCGGGCATCGTCCCTGCGTTGCGCCTGAGCAAAGCCAACGTGAACGAGACCCTCAAACAGGGCCTTGGCCGCATGGGCGATACCGGAGGAAACCGCACGCGCTCTGTGCTCGTTGTTTCTGAAGTTGCATTATCTCTGGTGCTGCTGGCCGGCGCCGGACTGATGGTGCGCAGCCTGTGGAACCTGCGCAGCTCTAATCCCGGATTCGATTCCGGCAACGTCCTTACTTTGAGCCTGCCTATTCCGGGCACGCGCTACAAGTCGCCGCAAGAGGAGATCAACTTCTGGAATCGCTTCCTCGAACGCGTGCGCACGCTGCCCGGAGTGGAATCCGCCGGCGTAATTGACGATCTGCCGATTGATAACGGTGGTTCTCATCAGCCCATCATGATTGAGGGCCGTCCCGTCGTGCCGATGGCGGAGCAACCCGAAGTAGATGTCCGTGCAATTACCACGGGATACTTACAGTCCATGCACATACCTCTTCTTCGCGGGCGCGATTTCAGTGACTCCGACACGGAAGATCGCCCGGGTGCGATTCTCATCAGTGAAACCATGGCCAAGCGCTTCTGGCCCGGTCAAGACGCGATTGGGAAGCGGTTAACCCTCTGGTTTACTCGCGACAAGGTTCGTGAAGTGGTCGGCATCGTGGGCGATGTGAAACTGGATTCGCTTGATCAGAAGGACACTAACTCAGCGCTGTATGTGCCTGTAACCCAACTCTCCGCGCCGACAGGTTTGGACTGGCACTCCTTCGGCCTTGATGTGGTGGTGCGCACCAGCACACCCCCCGCCAGCCTGGCCTCGGCCGTCACCAATGTAGTTCACGAGATCGATCCCGAACAGGCCGTCCTTCACGTGCAGACCATGGACGAATTTTTGTCCGAGTCCATTTCTCCACAACGCCTGAATATGCTGCTGCTGGCCACCTTCGCCGGTCTGGCTTTGCTCCTTGCCGCCATGGGCATTTACAGCGTGCTCTCCTATAGCGTGCGCCGCCGCGTGCGCGAGATTGGCATCCGCATGGCACTGGGCGCGCAGATTCGCGATGTGCTTCGCCTCGTGATCTTTGACGGCATGAAACCCGCGCTCATCGGGCTGGGCATAGGCCTTCTCGGCGCGCTTCTTCTTGGCCGCGTTCTGGCCAAACTCGTGTTCGGAGTAAGGACCACCGATCCGCTGACCTTCATCTCTGTCTCTGTTCTGCTGGCGCTGGTAGCTTTCCTCGCAACTGTAATCCCCGCATACCGCGCAACGCTGGTGGATCCCATGAACATATTGCGGGACGAGTAGTAGTAACACAGCGGCGCCGCGCCAAAGCAGGAGGGCGTCTACTTAGTGCAACTTTTTTGCAGCGACCCGTTGACCTTCTATCCCTAGAACGTCTATATATGTGTCATGCCCAAACGCCCTGAGCTCCTGCCCGGCACACTCGATCTGTTGGTCCTCAAGACACTCGCGCGTGCTCCGCTCCATGGATACGGTGTTGCCCTCGCCATTAAACAACTCTCTGACGACGTGCTCGTCGTCGAAGAAGGTTCGCTGTATCCCGCATTACAGCGGCTGCTGCTGAACGGATGGGTGAAGGCCGAGTGGAAGCTGAGTGAAACCAACCGCCGCGCGCGCTATTACACCCTGACGGCAGCCGGCCGCAAGCAGCTTGGCATCGAGCTCTCGACCTACGAATTGATCACCAGCGCCATCGGACGCGTGCTCCAGAAAACCTAGGAGGCAGTCATGAACTCGCTCCATCTCTTGTTGAGGAAACTCGGTTTCCTGCTCCGCCGCCATCGGTTCAACAACGATCTTGAAGAGGAGATGGCCTATCACCGTGAGTTGGCGCAACGACGCCTCGTTTCCGATGGAATGGCCACAGAAGATGCTCGCTACGCTGCGCAGCGGCAATTCGGAAACTCCACGCGGCTTAAGGAGCAGAGCCGCGAGACCATCGCATTTCAATTCGAAACTGTCGTCCAGGATTTTCGCTACGCGTTGCGGCAGTTGCGCAATAAGCCAGGATTCGCGCTCACGGCCATCCTGGTACTCGGTCTGGGGCTCTGCGCCAGCATCGCCATCTTTGCCTTTGTTGACGCCGCGCTTCTCAAGCCTCTGCCCTACCAGGATCCCCATCGACTGGTGGAAGTCACCGAAAGCATCGCCATGCTACCCCGTGCTGACCTCTCTTATCTTGACTATCTCGACTGGAAGAGACTGAACACGGTCTTCAGCTCGTTCGATGTTTACACCGGATCCAGTTTTCTTCTCCGCACGCAGAACGGGACAGAAGTGGTGTCTGGAGAAGAAGTGACCGCCGCCTTTTTCCGCACTCTCGGAGTGCATCTTCTTCTGGGTCACGATTTCGATCCCACCGCTGATCCAAAGAGCGCTCCCAAGACAGTGGTCCTGAGCTACGCTTCGTGGAAAAAGCGCTTTGGTGGCAGGAAAGACATCGTCGGCCAGACCATCATTTCCGGCGGCGGCTCTGATGCCGCCGAATCAGGGTCCAATTCCACCCGCATCATCATTGGAGTGCTGCCGCAGGATTTCCATTTCGCCTTCGCCGGCAACGCCGAGTTCTGGTCGCCGATGGACGTCTCTATGGGATGTGAGTTGCGCCGCGGGTGCCACAATCTGCGCGGCGTAGCGCGCCTGAAAGACGGAGTGACGGTGCAATCTGCGTTGGCGCAGA
>DATEGH010000272.1:0-14894 GCA_035280185.1 Terriglobales bacterium | reverse complement strand
GAGCGCTTTGTGCGCAATATGCTGGAGGGCGTCGGAGGGATTGACCTTGTGTTGCTGGTTGTGGCGGCCGACGAATCCATCAAGCCGCAGACCCGCGAGCACTTCGAAATTTGCCGGCTGCTTTCCATCCCGCGCAGGATTACCGTGATCACCAAGGCCGATCTCGTCGACGAGGACACGCTGAACGTGGTCCGGTTGGAGGTCGAGGATTTCGTTCGCGGATCGTTTCTCGATAGCAGCCGATCGCCGATTGTTGCCGTAAGCTCGCGGACCGGCGCCGGACTGGAGCAGCTCAAGCAAGAAATTGCGCGGATTGCCGCCCAAGTTCCGGCACGGGACACCGGCGCGATCTTCCGTTTGCCCGTTGATCGCGCTTTCGTGATGAAGGGCTTTGGCGCGGTGGTTACCGGTACGCTGATTGCTGGACAGATTCACGAAGAGGAAGAGGTAGAAATTTTTCCGGTGCGGAGGCGTGCGCGGGTGCGGGGAATCCAGGTGCACGGCTCTGCCGGCGGCGAAGCTATTGCAGGCCAGCGGACCGCGCTCAACCTGGCGGGAGTGCAATTGGAAGAGCTTGCCCGCGGAATGAGCGTTACCGCACCCGGCGTGCTCGAGCCCACCAGCAGGATTGACGTGGAGCTTTCGCTGCTCAGAAGCGCCAAACCTCTCAAGAACCGCGCGCGCATTCATCTACATGCCTTCAGCTCGGAAACCATTGCAGAAGTAAGTCTGCATGACCGCAGCGAGATCAAGCCGGGCGAAACTGCTTTCGCGCAGCTTCGCACGGAGTCGCCGCTGCTTCTGCTGCCGGGCGATCGCGCGATTTTGCGGCAGTTCTCGCCTGTGGTGACCATCGGCGGGGCGCGCGTGCTGGACGCATTTCCTCACATTCGTCAGAAAAGGGAAGAGCGAGTTGCACTGCTTCAGCGGCTCTCGTCAGGTGCTCCTGAACAACAACTGCTCGCGCGCATCAGCCGCCAACGGCAGGACGGACTGAATGAAGCTGCGATGGCAACGGAAACAGGAGTGAAGGGATCGGCTCTGCAAGGTCTGCTTGAGCCGTTAAACCGCGATGGAAAGATTCTGCGAGCAGGTGAGCGATGGCTGGCTGCGGCTGCATTTCAGCAGGCCCAGCACGCAGCGGTGGCGATGCTGGGACAGTTTCATAAAGCTAACCCGCTGGTGGCCGGCATCAGCAAAGAGGAGCTTCGCGCCAGGCTCAAACTGAAGGCCGAAGTGATGGAAGCGATGCTTGGTCAGCTTGCGCGCGACAAGAAAATTGAAGTCAAGGGCGAGTTGGTCCGCATGGCGGGCCGCGGCGTGGAACTCAAAGACGATGAAGCGCGCGCCAAAGAGCAGATCGAACATGCGTTTGCCGCCGCAGGATTGAAAGTGCCTCTCGTGAAAGACGTGCTTGCGGCTTTGCCCATTGACCGTGCGCGGGCGCAGAAACTCGTGACACTTCTGCTCCGTGACCGCGCCTTGGTAAAGCTGGGAGATGAGTTGGTGTTTCACCACAGCGCTCTTAACCAACTGCGCGAGCTCATGGCAAAACAGAAGACAGCCTCGCCGAAGATTGACGTAGGCAAGTTCAAAGAATTGACAGGTGTTTCGCGCAAGTATGCCATTCCGCTGCTTGAGTATCTGGACCGCGAGCGGGTGACGCGGAGAGTGGGAGACGAGCGGATCATCCTTTGAGCATTCCTCGACAAATCCCACTTTAGACGAGAGTCGATCGCGGAGTTCGCGGGCGTTGCCTTGGCTGCGAGCTATCGGCGACAATCACTTCAAGGTCGCTCCCATGCTCTCCCTACGCACGGCAACTGAGGCTGACATTCCGCTGATTCTCGAATTCATCCGGCACCTGGCGAAATACGAGCGCGAGCCGAACGCCGTGGTCGCGACCGAAGCAGATCTGCGCCGCGACGGCTTTGGTCCGCAACCCAAGTATCGCTGCGTCTTCGCCGAGTGGGACGGCCACCCGGCCGGCTTCGCCTTCTTCTTCTACAACTACTCCACCTGGCGCGGGCAGCCGGGACTGTATCTGGAAGATCTTTTCGTCCTGCCGGAGATGCGCGGCAAAGGCATTGGCAAAGCGTTGTTGCAGCACTTGGCGCAAATCGCGGTCCAGGAGAATTGTTACGGGATCCGCTGGATGGTGCTGGAGTGGAATGACCCTGCTCTCAAGTTCTATGACTCGCTGGGCGCAACCATTCTGGGCGAGTGGGAAACCATGCTGCTCACCGGCGATGCTCTACTCGAACTTGCCGGCGCGACGAAGAGCACGGCGAAGGCAACAAAGTGAAGATCAGAATCATTGGCGCAGGACTGGCAGGGTGCGAGGCGGCATGGCAATGCGCACGGCGGGGCATCCCGGTGGAGCTTTACGAGATGCGTCCGGTGAAGTCTACGCCGGCGCATCAGACGGACAAATTCGCCGAGTTGGTCTGCTCGAATTCGCTCAAGTCAGAAAGCGAGAACACCGCGCCTTGGCTGCTGAAAGAAGAAATGCGGCGGGCCGGCTCGCTGCTGCTCAAGATCGCGCAGGAAACCTCTGTTCCCGCCGGCCACGCTCTCGCCGTGGATCGTGAGCTGTTCGCGACGCGAGTGACAGAGGTGATCGAGGCCGAGCCGCTGATCGGGGTAGTGCGCGAGGAAATGACCGACATCAATGAAAGTGAAGGCATCACGATCGTCGCGACCGGGCCGCTTACTTCAGACGCGCTGTCACAGGAAATTGCGCGGCTTTCCGGAAACGATCATCTTTATTTTTACGATTCCATCAGCCCCATCGTTGAGGCGGACTCGATTGACATGTCGCGCGTGTACTTTGCCGCGCGGTACGGCAAAGGCACAGCGGACTACATCAATTGTCCGTTCACCAAAGAGGAATACGACAGGTTTTACGACGCGCTGATCGTGGCGCAGTCCGTCGAAGGTCACAACTGGGAAAAGTTGAATTACTTTGAAGGCTGCCTGCCGATTGAGGAGATCGCACGGCGCGGGCGCGATACGTTGCGCTTCGGGCCGATGAAGCCTGTGGGACTCGAGGATCCGCGCACGGGCAAATGGCCCTATGCCGTGGTCCAGCTTCGCAAGGAGGACCTACGCGCCGGCTCTTACAATCTGGTTGGTTTCCAGAACCATTTGAAATACGGCGAGCAGGCGCGCGTGCTGCGGCTGATTCCGGGGCTGGAGAATGCGAAGTTTCTGCGCTATGGGCAGATCCATCGCAATACGTATATCAACGCGCCTTCGCTGCTGACTGAATTGCTCAACCTGAAACGGCATCCCAACGTCTTCTTCGCCGGCCAGATTTCAGGCGTGGAGGGATATACGGAATCGATTGCCATCGGCATGCTGGTGGGACTGCATGTGGCGCGAATCGCGCGTGGCCTTCCGGCGATTGCCCCGCGGCGTGAGACGGCGCTGGGGTCGCTGGTGCATTACCTTTGCAATGCCAGCGCAAAGAATTTTCAGCCTGCCAATATTACGTTTGATCTACTGCCGCAGTTGGATGAAGGCACATGCCGACGGATTCGAGATAAAAAACTGCGGCACCAGATGGTGTGCGAGAGGGCGCTCGAGGCGATGGATG
Organism: Terriglobales bacterium; assembly: GCA_035280185.1. GTDB lineage: Bacteria > Acidobacteriota > Terriglobia > Terriglobales > Acidobacteriaceae > Angelobacter. The sequence goes on along the minus strand of DATEGH010000272.1, from coordinate 11,296 downwards.
GTTGGTTGCGGCAGTACGAAGCCGCGTCAGATCAGAGGCAAGACGGCGTGGAGAACGATGGAGTCGCAAGGGTTCGATGATGAAATTAGATCTTGTTTCTTACAGGTTTCCTGGGTTTCATTCAACCGGATTTCCTCTCGTTCCGCTCGTGCTATAAAACTTCGTTCAGATTGTCCGTGTACAAGAAGTAACAGGGCTGCGCTTTAGCGCTGCCGGTTCGATATCTTATAATCGCTGGCTTTAGCCGCTGCTATGGCCAGGCCTTCGCGAAACGCAAGCTTCGAATCCGCTCTCAACCCGATCCGTACCTTCTTCTTCACCTCACGGACAAACGGAGGCCGCGCTCTCCTGCAGACCGAGCGCATGGCAAGCCTGTTTATCGATGTGCTGCGCTCCTACATGCGGGCCGGAAAGTTTACAGTTCACGATTTCGTGGTGATGCCGACTCATGTTCACGTTCTTCTCACACTCCGGGCGGAGATGAGCATCGAGAAGGCTGCCCAATTGATGAAGGGCGATTTCTCCTATCGCGCGAAGAAGGAGTTGGGCTTCCAACGGGAGATCTGGCAGAAGGGATTCTCAGAAGTTCAAGTTGTGACGGAAGAAAGCTTCATTCAGCATCAACTCTATATTGACGAGAACGCCGTCAAGGAAGGGCTGGCACGCTCGGCGGGAGAGTATCCGTACTGCTCGACATTTTTGAAAATGCAAAAGCTTGCAGCGGCTAAAGCCGGGAAATAAGTGCCGTTTTCGGCAGCGCTAAAGCGCAGCCCTGTTACGTGTTGCACGTGGTGAGATTGGATCAGATCCGAGCGGGCAGCTATTTCGCTTCGCTCACCCATGCTTAACGGCATGCTGGGGGCATGCCTTGGTCGTAGCGTCCCGAATCGCTATCGGTCAGAGAACCTTTTCTTCACCTTCTTCTTCGGCCCCAACTCCACCTTCTTGCGGGCGCGGTTCTTGATCCAGATGGGAGTGCCGACGAAGCTGAATGCCTTCCTGATCTCGTTCTGAAGAAAGCGCTCGTAGGAGAAATGGAGCTTTACGTCTTTGTCGGTAAAAAGGATGAAGGTTGGCGGAGAGACCTGCGCCTGGGTCATATAGTAGATGCGGACTTTCTGACGGTAAGGGACCGATGCTCGCTCGAAATCGACTGATTCGATAAACCGGTTCATCTGCGCGGTGCTGATGCGCTTGCGCCGCTCGAAAGCCACAAGATCGAGCGCCTTGAACAGCTTGTCGAGATTGTTGCCATTTGAGGCTGACACAAAAACAATGGGAGCGTAGTCCAGGAATTTGAGCGCCCGCCGGACCTGCTGCTCGTAGATGGCGCGGTCGGCGGTGGGAACCAGGTCCCATTTATTGACCACGATGATCACGGAGCGTCCACTCTCGTGGGCGTAACCGCCGATGGTTGCGTCCAATGCGCTCACGCCTTCTACAGCATCAAGTACGAGCAGGGCGACGTCGGCCGCTTCAAGATGCTTGCGCGCCATCACCACCGAAAGCTTCTCCGCCATTAAATGGGTCTTGCCTTTGCGGCGAATGCCGGCAGTATCGATGAAGCGATAGCGACGGCCGTTCTTTTCCAACACTTCATCAACGGCATCCCGGGTGGTACCGGCGATGGGCGAAACGATGGCGCGCCCCGTCCCGGTAAGCGTGTTGAGCAGGGTGGACTTGCCGACGTTGGGATGCCCGATGATGGCGACTTTGGTCTCGCGCGGAGCTGCTTCATCTTCAGCCGAACTTTCCTCCTCGCGATTCTCGGAAGTTTGCGGCGCTTCCGGAATCAGGTGCAGCACAGCTTCGAGCAATTCGGCGGTTCCGGTGCCGTGCTCGGCGGAGATCGGAAAGAGGCGCTGGATACCAAGTGTGCGAAAATTTTCCGCCGCGGCTTCAAGTTTGGTCGAATCGACTTTATTGACTGCGAGAAACAGCGGTTTGCCCAACCGCTGCAAGAGGCGCGCCAGTTCCATGTCGGGCGCGGCAAGTTCGGTGCGAACATCGACCACCATGACAATCGCGTCAGCTTCTTCCAGAGCAACTTTGGCCTGGCGGAAGATCTCGGCGGGAATGAGTTCCTTTTCGTCAGGGATGATGCCCCCGGTATCGACGACACGCAATTGGCGGCCATTCCAGGTGGTCTGGCTATAAAGACGATCGCGCGTGATTCCCGGCTCGTCGCCCACAATGGCTCGACGCGAGCCCACCAGCCGGTTGAAAAGCGTGGACTTGCCGACGTTGGGCCGGCCGACGATGGCGAGAGTGGGAGTATGGGGCGTCTGCACCTACTGCTCCACTGTGAAATCTAAAATTTGAAATTTGAAATTTAAAATTTCCATCGGCGACAACGCTATTATAGAAACTACCATTCTCGCCATGGCCTCTGCCTCGCACCCTGAAACCAGCGCTTCGGAACGGCGTGTCCCCACGCTGCACCAGTTCTTTGCCCCGGGAGGACTGCTGAGCCAGGCGCATCCGAACTATGAGTTTCGGCGCGGGCAGCTCCAGATGGCCGATGCGGTGGAAAAGGCCCTGAAGGAGCGGCGTCATCTTATCGTGGAAGCGGGAACAGGCACGGGAAAAACTCTGGCTTATCTGGTCCCGGTGATTCGCAGCGGCCAGCGCGTGATCGTCTCTACCGGAACTAAGAACCTTCAGGAGCAGCTCTTCTTCAAAGACATTCCTTTCCTTGAGCAGCACCTCGGGCCGCTGCGCGTCTGCTACATGAAAGGGCGGGCGAACTATCTGTGCCGGCAAAAGCTTTACGACCTGACAGAGCAGCCGGTGCTGAATGGCTTGCAGGAGATCGAGTGGTATCGCCAGATCGCCGAGTGGGAGAAGCAGACGGAAACCGGCGACAAGGCTGAACTCAAGGAGCTTCCCGACAACAATCAGCTCTGGCAGAAGCTGGATGCCCGCACCGAGCGCTGCACCGGGCAGAAATGCGCGCAGTGGGAACGCTGCTTCATTACGGAGATGCACCGGCGGGCGGTGGAGAGCGACATCATCATCGTGAACCATCATTTGTTTTTTGCCGACCTCGCGCTACGGCAGAGCGGTGGGCCGGATGCGGGAATCCTGCCCGAATTTGGCGCGGTGATTTTCGACGAGGCGCACGAACTGGAAGATGTGGCCGGCAGCTATTTTGGCGTGAGCGTGAGCAATTTGCGGTTTGAAGAACTGGCGCGCGACATGGAGGCCACTCTTCAGCAGAAGCAGTCAAGTTCGGCCGGACTAATTCAGGCGTTGGCGCGTTTGCGGGAGAAGTCGCGGTTCTTTTTTGGAATGTTGCCGACGGGAGAAGGCCGGTTTGCTTTCAGCAATCGGGAAGCGTTTCTGATCAAGAACGGCGATGACTACGATGCGGTAATGCAGGCTCTGGAGCATGTCTTCTCGCAACTGGAGCTGCTGCCAAAAAAGCCCGATGAAGTTTTTAACTTTGGGCGCCGCGTGCAGGAGTTGAAAGCGCAGCTTGCTTTCGTCATGGAGTCGGACGACAAGAACACGGTTTTCTGGATTGAGTACCGTGGCGAGGGCCGGCGTGGAAGAGGCGGCCAGGCGCATGTGATCCTTCAAGCCACTCCAATCGACGTCTCACAGATTTTGAAGCAGACGCTGTTCGACAAAGTCGATACCGCGGTTCTGACATCGGCAACGCTGGCGGTTGCGGGCGCGCCGCAGCGCGGGAATTTTGAATACATCCGGGGGCGGGTGGGGCTGGACCACGCGCGAGAGCTGACCGTGCCCTCACATTTCGATTACGCAAATCAAGCTGTTCTGTATATTCCGCCGGAAATGCCTGATCCGCGCTCGACTGCGTTTGCACGCGATGCCGCGGAGAAGATCCGGCGCTTGCTGGAAATCACACAGGGCAGGGCTTTTTGCCTGTTCACCAGCTACGCTCAGATGAACGACATCTACGATCGTCTGCTGGGCGAGCTGCCGTTTCCGATGCTGTTGCAGGGAACTGCTCCCAAGAATGCGTTGCTGGAGGAGTTCCGTCTCACGCCGAATGCGGTGCTGTTTGCAACGTCGTCATTCTGGCAGGGCGTGGACGTCCAGGGAGAGCAGTTAAGCTGCGTGATTATTGACCGATTGCCGTTTGCCGTTCCGAATGATCCGGTAGTGGCTTCGCGGATCCGCGCGATTGATGCGGCAGGCGGAAGCGCCTTTTTTGAATATCAGGTTCCGGCGGCGGTGATTGCTCTGAAGCAAGGATTCGGACGGCTGATCCGTTCGGTGAAGGACCGGGGTGTGCTGGCGCTGCTCGACAATCGAATTACAAAGCAGCGTTATGGACGAGTGTTTCTCGACAGCCTGCCTCCGTACAGAAAAACGGACGATCTGGCGCAGGTAGAGAGCTTTTTTGCCGCGGCGAACCAGTGATCCGCATTCGCCCATTCTGAAACTCACCATTTACAATAAAGAACTAGGCAAGTGAGCGCGAGAGCGTCAGGAAGGGCCATGTACGAGGTCACAGTAGAAGATTCGTTCGCGGCGGGGCACTACCTCCGGAATTATCGGGGCAAATGCGAGAACCCGCACGGCCACAACTACAAGGTGCGGATAACGCTGCGCGGGGCCGAGTTGGACAAAGCGGGCCTGCTGCTCGACTTCAAGGATCTCAAGGAAGTGATGAAGCAGGTCATCGATCGTCTGGATCATCAGATGCTGAATGAAATTGATCCTTTCAAAGTCCTGAACCCGTCGGCGGAAAATCTTGCCCGCTATTTCTACGAGCAAACCAATGGGCGGCTCAAGAGCCTGACGAGCGGCCGCGTGAACGTGAAAGACGTCACAATCTGGGAGACGGACGCGACCACGGCGCTGTATACGGAGTAGCCAAGCTCCTCTTCTCATGCAGATCATCGAGATCTACCGTTCCATTCAGGGTGAATCGTCGTTTGCCGGCGTACCTTGCGTTTTTGTGCGGCTGGCGGCGTGCAATCTGCGCTGTGTGTGGTGCGACAGCGAGTACACCTTTACTGGCGGAAAGAAGATGACGCCGGAGGAAGTAGAAGCTGAGGTACTGCGCCTGAGCAGCGGAGGCTTGCTGGAATTTACCGGCGGTGAACCAATGTTGCAGGAACGGGAACTAGTTCCATTGATGCAGCGGCTTCTCGCCAGAGGGTTTACGTTGCTGCTGGAGACGAGCGGTGAACGGCCTCTGGAGCGAGTACCGAAAGCGGTCCACAAAATCGTGGATGTGAAGTGTCCAAGATCGGGCGAAGGCGGCTCATTTCGCATGAGCAATCTGGAAACATTGACGCCGGCAGATGAAGTGAAATTTGTTTTGGTGGACCGCGCCGACTACGAGTTCGCCCGCGACTTTACTCGCCAACATGGGTTAGAAGCGAAGGTGGGCAGCGTCATTTTTTCGCCGGCATTTCTTAAGAATCCAAGCGTTGAGCGCGACAGCTCAAATTGCCATCTTGACCCGCGCTGCCTGGCAGAGTGGATTCTGGCAGACAAGCTCGATGTCAGGCTGGGACTGCAAATCCACAAGTTCATTTGGGAGCCGGCGATGAAAGGCGTCTAGCCCTTGAACGTCTCTCTCGACGAGGATTTGAGATAATTCTCTGCACGCCGAAGGGCAGCTATTCTGTTTGCTGCGACATCGAATCAGAAAACAGCAATAAGAACTCAGGTTTTTGTGGCCACAGGTAAAAAGTCCAGATCAGTTGTGCTGTTGAGCGGAGGGATGGATTCGTGTGTCTCTGCGGCATTGGCGGCGCAGGAAACCGATGCTGCGGCTCTGCACATCAGTTACGGGCAGCGGACCGAACACAGGGAACGCCAGGCCTTTGAGCGAATTTGCGACCGGTTGGGAATTGAGCGTCGTCTGGCTTTGACGAACGATGTGCTCAGTATCATTGGTGGCTCGGCGCTGACTGATATGGAGATCACAGTGCCGGACGCACGGCCCGAAATCGGCCACGGAAAAATTCCCGTGACCTACGTTCCTTTTCGCAACGCGCATTTCCTCTCGGCTGCGGTGAGCTGGGCGGAAGTGTCAGGGGCTACGAAGGTCTATATTGGAGCGGTAGCGCAGGACAGCTCCGGGTATCCGGATTGCCGGCCCGAGTATTACGAGGCGTTCAACGAACTGGTGCGGCGCGGGACTCGTGAAGGCAACATCGAAGTCGTTGCCCCGCTCATCGCTCTTTCCAAAGCTGAAATCGTAAAGCTCGGGTTGGAGTTGAATGCTCCGCTGGAGCTGACCTGGTCGTGCTATAGCCGGGAAGACAAGGCATGCGGACTCTGCGAGAGTTGTGTGTTGCGGATGCGTGCGTTTGCCGAAGCAGGAGTCCCTGATCCGGTACCCTATATGGAACAGTCCAAACCACAGTTGTTCAGGAACCAAGTTCAAGCCGGAGGCAAATCATGAGGAGATCAATGAAATTCGTTGTTAGCGCGGCATTGTTTTTTGCCTTGAGTGCAGTTGTGGCGTGGCCGCAGACCACCACGGTGAAAGGAACTGTGACCCAGGCCGGCAAACCGGTGCCCGGTGTGCAGGTCGACATGACAAGGTTGGATAATGGGCAGAAATACCACATCAAGACCCAGAGTGACGGCAGCTTCATGATGATGGGAGTTGGAGTTGCGAATTACCAGATTGACGTGATTGGGCCTAATGGCGAAAAAGTCTACTCGGAAAAACGGACGATTACGCCAGGGGAAGAGGGCGTGGCGCTGTTGGCAATTGACCTGAGTTCCGGGACCGGCATGACGGCGGAACAGCGCAAAGCCATAGAAGCTCAAAACGCCAAGGCTCAAAACATGAACGTTTTAATCAAGCAGGCCCAGGATGCGATGGCCCAGAAGAACTGGCAGGCTGCGGAACAGCCGTTGCAGCAGTTGGTGGCTGCCGATGCAAATCAATACCAGTTCTACAAGGCGCTGGGTGATGTCGAGTATAACCTGGGTAAATTTGATGCGGCGCTTGAGAGCTATCAGAAGGGCATCCAGGTCGCCGAAAACACCAAGCCCGATTCGAAGAAGCCTGCGACCGATCCTGCGAAAGTGAAAGAGGCGCTCGGCGCCATGCTCACGCAGGAAGGCAACACTTACATCAAGCTGCACAAGAACCCTGAAGCCAGCGAAGCGTTCAAGAAAGCAGCAGCGTCCTCTCCCGGCGGGCCGGCGGCCTACAATCTCTGCGTTGTTAACTACAATTCGGGCAACGCTCAGGACGGGATTCCGGCTTGTGACCACGCCATCGCGGCTGATCCTAAAAATGCGAACGCTTACTTCTTGAAGGGTTCGCTCATGATGCAGCAGAGCAAACAAGGGAAGGACGGGAAGCTGGAAGCGCCTGAAGGCACGGCGGAAGCGCTCAATAAATATCTGGAGCTGGAGCCTGATGGGCCGCACGCGAATGATGCCAAGCAGATGCTGGAGTACATCGGAGCGAAGATTCAGACCACCTACAAAGCCGGGAAGAAGAAATAGCCTGACACAGCGAGACCCGGCGAACTGGTGTTGAGAAATGGCCAGCCAACCTCAGAGCGCTGCAATTCTCAGCTTCGATCAAGCATACGATCGAGTGTTGCGATATTGCGGCGCGATTGCGCCACCCGGAACTGAAACTGTCCTTCTGCCAAGTGCTCTAGGCCGAGTGCTGGCGGAGGGCGTTAATGCTGATCGAGATTTTCCTCCTTTCCCGCGGTCTACCCGCGATGGATACGCCGTTCGTGCCGCTGATCTCGCAACAATACCAGCATCGCTAAATGTAATTGGACAAATCCGAGCTGGTGGCAGCTTCAGCGGAAAAGTGAGTCCGGGCAAAGCGGTTGAGATCATGACCGGTGCTGCCGTTCCCGCGGGCGCCGATGCTGTCGTTATGGTGGAGCACGTAAGCCGCGAGGGCGACACCCTGCTGGTGCCAAGGAGCGCTGTGTTAGGCGAGAACGTCGTCGCGCAAGGCGCTGAAGCCAAAGCCGGCCAGGAGTTGCTCTCGCGTGGAATGCGGGTTGGCCCGGCGCAAATTGGGATGGCTGCGGCGGTCGGGAAGGCGAGGCTCACGGTTTACAGAAAGCCTTCGGTGGCGGTGCTGGCAACCGGCGACGAGCTGGTGGAAGTGGATGAGATTCCCGGTCCGCAGCAGATTCGCAACAGCAACAGCTACTCCCTGGAAGCTAGGATCGCGCAGTACGGCGGCGAGCCGCTACGACTTCCCATCGCTCCAGACGAAGAACGCAAGCTGGCGACTCTGATTCACGCGGCTCTGGAGAACTCGCAAATGCTCTTGCTCTCTGGCGGCGTTTCCATGGGAAAATTTGACCTGGTGGAAGCCGTGCTTGCCAGGCTGGGAGCAACCTTCTTCTTTACCGGAGCAGAAATCCAACCGGGCCGGCCAGTAGTCTTTGGCGAAATCACCGCTCATGGACGAAAGATTCCATTCTTAGGCTTGCCGGGGAATCCCGTTTCTGTGATGGTGACATTCGATCTCTTTGCAAGACCGGTCTTGCAAGCGTTTGCCGGAGCGAAAGTCAAAAGACTCACAGCTGCGAGAGCCCAACTTCGAACTCAGTTCAAGACCAAAACCGGACTCACCCGGTTCCTGCCTGCCCGACTCAGCGGAGGAGTTTTCGATCCGCAAGTCGAGGTGGTCCCATGGAAGGGATCGGGAGACATGCTGGCTTTGGCCCGGGCAAATTGCTATCTTGTAGTCCCGCCGGACCGGGAACAGCTTGAGGCGGGAGAAATGGTTTCCGTCCTGTTTCCCTGATGCCAGCCAAAAGCACCAAAAAGCTTTCTCACTACGGAGCCTCAGGCGAGGCCACAATGGTCGACGTCTCAGCCAAGGCGGCGACGCGTCGCGAAGCCGAAGCCAGCGCCTTCGTCGAGATGTCGCCCGAAGTCCTGAAAGCGCTGCCTGAAAATCCTAAGGGTAATCCTCTTGAGATCGCAAGATTCGCGGGCATTTCCGCGGCAAAACGCACTGCGGAACTGATACCTATGTGTCACCAGTTGCCGCTCTCTTTCGTTGATGTGACTACCCAGCTATGCGAAAATGGCGTAAAGATCCACTCACGTGCCGTCACGACTGCTCAGACCGGAGTGGAAATGGAGGCGCTGGTGGCTGCAAGCGTGGCCGCGCTTACCGTTTACGACATGTGCAAAGCCCTGGATAAAAGTATGGTGATCCGGGAAGTAATCCTGGAACGCAAGTCGGGCGGCAAGAGCGGCGAATACCGGCGAAAGCGCCTTCCAGACCAGGAATAAAACAGACATTCATGCCCAGCAACGTCAAGGTCTTGCTCGTCGACGATAATCCCATGATTCTGGAGATGTTGCGGGCTGCCATCGCACAATTCGCAGTGGTTCAGACCTTCAATGACGGCGCCGACGCGCTGCTGAAAGCCATCGACGACAAGCCGGACCTGATCCTGGCCGATTACGCCATGAATGGCGTGGACGGCCTGCAACTGCTGCAAAAGCTGAAGTCGCGGCCCAACACCGCCGGCATTCCGGTCATCTTGATGGCTGCGAAAAGCGATGTCAACGAAAAGCTCAAGACTGTCCAGGACACGGTGGAAGATTTCTTATCGAAGCCGTTCTTCATCAAGGAAGCTGCGGCAAGAATCAAGAAAGTGGTGGACAAGATTGCGCTGGAGAAGATGGCGCGCGAAGCGCCGGCAGATTCCGTGCTGCGCGGCAGTCTGGCCCAGATGAACGTGCTCGACTTGCTGCAATCGCTCGATATGGGCCGCAAGACCTGCGCGCTTACCTTGACCAATAACGGCGAGGAATGCCGCATGTACTTCGCCGACGGCCAGATCAACCACGCCCAATTCGGCAAGCTCAAGGGCGATGAAGCGGTCTACAAGGTTCTTACCTGGACGGAAGGAAACTTCGAAATCGATTTCAAAGGCTCGAGTAAAGAGCAGACAACCACACAATCCACCCAAGGACTTCTGCTCGAAGGCTTGCGGCTGCTGGATGAATCCAACCGCGATGCCGAAGAGAATGTCCTTGAGGCCTAGAAGTGAAGACCGCCTCTGTTCTTACCATCAGCGATTCCGCTTTCCGAGGCTCGCGTGAAGACCTCTCCGGCCCTGCCGTTGCGCGTAGGCTCGAAGCGGCCGGATTCAAAGTCGTCCACCGCAGCATCCTTCCTGACGAACTGGATCAGATCCAGGCGCGGATCATCGAGTGCAGCGAAATCACCCGGCTCATCGTGACCACCGGCGGAACTGGCGTTGCCCAGCGCGACGTTACGCCCGAAGCGACCAACGGAGTCGTGGAACGCCACATCGAAGGTATCCCGGAAAAAATGCGGTTTGAAGGCAGCAGGAAGACTCCGCTGGCTGCATTGAGCCGCGGCATCTGCGGCATCCGAGGTAAGTCTCTGATTCTGAACCTGCCCGGCAACCCGGTAGGCGCTACCGAGTCACTTGATGCCGTTTCCGGATTGCTGGGACATATTCTCGACCTGCTGGATGGGAAGACAGGTCACTGAGCCTGTGAGTTAAGCGTCGGCCGTGATTTCCGGGAACTTCAGCCGGCACTTGCCGAGCGCCTTGTTGAGCATCTCCTCGATCTCAGGCTCTTCGGAATTTTTGGCCATTGCCAATTCGGTAATCAACAGGTAGCGAGCGCGGTCGAGCATCTTCTTTTCGCGGAACGAAAGAGACTTTTCTTTTGCCAGCAGCAGCAGGCTTTTCAGCACGATCGCCACTTCCAGCAGCGAGCCGGTTCGCATCTTATCTGAATTTTCCTTGAAGCGGCATTTCCAATCCTGGTTGTTGTCACACTTGCCTTCCATCAGAAAACTCAGGATCTTCTGCACTTCGCCGTTTTTCACCACAGGCCGCAGCCCAACAACGCCCACATTGCTGAACGGGACTTCCACTTTCAAACTGCTGGCTTTGATCTTGAGGAGGTAAAACTTCTGAACATTCAGTCCGATGGTGCGGCTGCTGATTTGTTCTATAACTCCCACACCGTGATTAGGGTAAACAACTTTGTCGCCGACTTGGAAATTCAGATTACCATTCATGAAACCACCCAGATAGGACTCGGTTTGTGGGGGAACGGCTAGACAACATAGATTATAAACTTTGCTCTTCTTTTCTGCAACTTTTATAACTTCAGGCGGCGCTTTTATTTATTTCTTGAAATCCTAAGCCGGTCCCCAAAATTGTTAGAAGCAGATACTTTGCTTCCAGGTGCCCCGAAAGCGGATGGCCGCTCCCAAGCACGCGGTCGCGGCAACCTCCGCCTTCCACAACCCTCCCACAAGAGAAGCCGTCCCTGAGGTTTATAATTGCTCTTTCATTCAACC
>DATEGH010000271.1:0-2001 GCA_035280185.1 Terriglobales bacterium | reverse complement strand
GTGGGGGCTGAAGCTCCCACCTCCTAGAGAAAGAACAGAGAAGAGGCGTAAAAAGCAGGCCGCGGCTCTGGATGAACAAAGTTCTCTTCGCGGATTAGGGCAGCGTGATGCGCAAGACCCAGGCGGGCTGGGATCGCAGATCGTCGGGGAGATCGGGCAGCTCGATGGCGAGACCTGATTTCGTGGCCTTGAACTTTACGGGATTCGGCGAGCCCAGCAGGGCAACGGATTTGGCGGCGTTCAGGTCCTTAATAATGAGGTTGTGGCCTGACCAGTGCGGCAGAATGGCGTAAACATCGCTGCCTTTCGCGGTGAAGAACGCCTCGATGGACGCTTTGCCGCTGGAAGACTTGTCGATCAGCTTCGTGACGTCGTACTCCGAGGAAAATTCCTTGTTGTATTCGATCTTGGGGACTTCGCCTGCGGTCCATTGCCGCGTGCTTTTCCACGGCTTGGTGCCATAGATGGCTTCGTGGTTGATCTTCATCCAATCACCGATTTCTTTGAGCCGCTGCTCCATGATGACGGGAATGGTTCCGTCGGCGTTGGGGCCAATGTCGAGGAGCAGGTTGCCGCCGCGGCTCACGGTATCGACGAGGATGAAAACCAACTCGCGGCCGGTGTGATAGACGCTGAGGTCCTCGGCGCGGTTGTAGCCATAGCTGACGCCCATGCCGCGGTTTTCTTCCCAAGGATGGTCGATGCCGCTCATGCCGGCAGTGTATTCGGTGGTCCAGTAGCCGCCGTGCTTGTGGCGCGTGTCGCTGCCCCAGCGATCGTTGATAACGACTTCATCTTTGACGGGGGAATCATTGAAGAGCCATGCGAGGAGTTCCGGAGAATGCCAGTCGGCGGAGGGCATGTCCCACTCGCCGTCGCTGAAGATGAGCGCAGGCTTGTAGCGCGTGACCAGATCTTTGAATTGGGGGAACATGTGCCCGGTCACGTAGCGCGGCTTGTTGTAGAGCCACAGCGGGTTGTACCACTCATAAAGCGAATAGTAGTAGCCCATGCGCAAACCCTTGCTGCGGACAGCGTCGCTGAGATCACCTAATAGGTCGCGCTTCGGACCGATCTCGACGGCATTCCAGGGGCGGCCCCAAGTAGCGGAAGCCTCTTTGCTTGGCCAGAGGGCAAATCCTTCGTGATGTTTGGAAGTGAGGACGACGTATTTCGCGCCCGAGGCGGCGAAAACGTTGGCCCAGTGCTCGGGATCAAAGAGCTCCGCTTTGAATTGCGATGAAAAATTCTGGTAGGGGAAATCGGCGCCATAAACTTTTTGATGAAAGGCCCAGGTGCCCTTCTCGAGATCATCTGCTTTGGGATCGGATCTGCCATTGGTCATGGCGTGCCAATACCACTCGGCATACGCGAGTTTGCCGGGAATGACGGGAGCATAGGCCGGCACAGAATAGCTGCCCCAATGAATAAAGATGCCGAAACGCGCTTCGGTAAACCACGCAGGAGTGGGGCGTTGGTCAACGGAATCCCAGGTAGGTTGGTAACGTTGCGCAGCAAGCGTTGTGGCTGAGAGGAGTAAGAAGAGAAGAACGAGATGTCTTTTCACGTCATCTCCCTATCGCTGAAATGGACAGCGTTCTAAGGCAGAGCCGGATCAATATAAGCGAAATATAGGTTGAAAGAACGACAAAACGGATGTCGGCGGCGCAACTTAGCACGGAGTTTTTATTTCCAGCGGAAGGTGGCGACGGCGGCGGAGTCCAACTTGTACGAGGCGAACTTGCTGCGCCAGCCAATATTGAAGCGCAGCGCGCCGCCGCTGCCGTTGAGCACCACCAGCACGATGGAGCCGTCCGGATTGCGGAACGCGACGTCCTCGAGGCTGCCTTGCTCGAAAGAATTCGACTCGATGCGCTGCGCACCGGGCGCGACAAACTTGCTGGCGTGCGCCAGCGCGGTGAAGTCGACGGTGGGCACGACTTGCGCCGGCGAGGCTGCATCGTTCACAGTGATGATTCCGCGGCAGTTGGTGCAGCCGCC
>DATEGH010000270.1:0-24546 GCA_035280185.1 Terriglobales bacterium | reverse complement strand
AGAGCCCAAAGAGACAAAATCCCTAGGACGGCATGACATCCAGCATTTGGCCGAATCACTGGCAAACCTTCTACTACGGGGAAAAGAAGATGACAGAACCGCTGCCGGAAGGACAAATAGAAAAGCTCAACATCCTGAGCGTAAATCGCCTCGCGTACGACCTAAAGCTCCATCTAAGCGAGCTGGTTGATTTGGCGCGTCGCTCGGATCGCCAATATGATCCGTTTCAAACGCAGGGGCGAGTTAGACCATTCCAAAAACAGCAGCCTAGGACTCGATTAATCGACAACCCGCTGAAATTGGCGAAGCTCATCCAGAAAAGGATTTATAGAAAGTATTTGCGTCCCATTTGCTTCCCCGAATACATCCTGGGAGGCGTCCGTAAGCGGAGTGTCTTGGACAATGCGGAACGGCACCTCGGTGCATCGCTCCTGGTAACGATAGATGTGCGGAAGTGCTTCCCGAGTATCACAAATAAGCATGTTTATCATGTTTGGCGCAACGTACTGGGCTGCTCGCCGCGTGTTGCTGCTTTATTGACGAGACTCACAACCTACAAGCGCAGGCTCCCGCAAGGCTCGCCGGCGAGCCCGCTCATTGCCAACTTGCTGATTTGGTCAATTGACGAACCCATCCGAGAAGCGTGTTTGGCGAAGGGCGTGACATATTCAACTTGGATCGATGATTTGGCATTTTCCGGGACTAGAGCGCGGGAATTGATTCAGATTGCCGCTTCGGTACTGGCGAAGCACGGGCTTCGGATCTCGCATAAGAAGATTCGGATAATGGCAGGCAGGAAAGCCAAGCTTCTTACAGGGACACGGCTCGGCAGGCTAAGCGCTCGTGCCTCGAAAGACAAAATAAGCCGCGTGCGATCAGGCATTCACAAACTCCGAGTTGGCTTGGTGCCGCACTCCCTTATACCGGGATATGTTGACAGTTTGGTTGGGCAACTTCGGTTTATTGAGCATCTCTGCTCCAAAGATGCAGCACGATATGCGCGAGAACTGGCCCTGCTGGGGCCGTGGTTTGAGCGTTTCGCCAGCAGCCCTACGTTATCTCATCGCTCACATTTGAGCGAAAACTCGAATGACGGCTTTGAGAAGAAAACAGCCGAATGAGAAGACGGAAGATTCCAGACGCAATCACGGAATTCGGGGACAGACGGGAAGCTCACCGGCGTCGAAGGCGTGAAAACTTTCCGTCGACGGATTTTCTCTTGGCCACGCTCATCATCTCATGGACGAACTTATGCCGCAGTCCCACAGGGAACTGTCCCTGTATCCATTACCAATTTTTCTTTTGAGTCACTGGGTAATGACGGTAAATAGGCTACTTCTTCTGTAGCGCGATCGAGCATGTTTTGATTATGTCGAGCGATCTTATAAAGATTACGTCATTGCAATCCTAAGTTTTTCCGCGACTTCGCCAGAACGGGGAAGGCATCGGAAGGAATCGATATTTTTAGCTGATGATCGGGCCAGGACATTGTTTCCGCATGCTCGCAAAATGTGCTACTGTTTCTCGATTCTTTGGTCGAGGTAATGATGCAAAATCTAGAACGCTACTTCGGGTTCAAAGTGATCCTGGAACAGCAGTTGAAGGGAGAACTGCTGACCTCATTGAAGCGGAGAGCAGCGCTGATTGCCTACCGATATGACTTGGATCCAAATGAATACTACGTCTACATTCATGCGCTGTCCATCATGCCAGACAAGCAACACTTTGCGCGAAATTTGGAAATTGCCAGCAGACTTGGAGAGCTTCGCGTCTTCTTTGAGGTTAATCCTAAGCAGCAGCAAAATGGCGCGATTCGGTTTTGCAATCACCTATTTGGCGATGTCTTGGAAAAAGAAGTTAAAAGTATTTGCAATTCGACTTCAGTGACTTACTTCGTTCCTGGTCTCTACTTGGAAAAACATCTGAGCTTTAAAAATAGTCTCATAACGTTCGTCAGTAAGAGCCTTCGGAATGATCATCGAAAAATAAAAGTATCCGTTACGGCGTTGCCGACGAAAATCTATTCTGAGCGCCTAAAAAAATCAGCCAAGTACGTAACAAAACTCGATCTCGATTATGAGAAATATACGCCCATTACGCTGCCACAAAAAAGGAGCGCGAGGCGTGCTCCGTCTTCTTTAAAAACAGGGGCCCCATTTGTATGGCGCGGCCCGGCGCGTGAACGCGACTTACATTCGTTTCTCTTCGCGGAGCAGCCGCTGGAAGATCTTGGGGAGTTGCGGATGTTGGTTCAGCGATCAACAGGCGTTTGTAGAATCGAAGCTGCTGGACAGGCAATAGGCACTGGTTTCTTGATTGCCTCTGACTTGGTGCTTACTAATTTTCACGTGTTGAGCGCGCTGGGTTCAGATTTGCTCGATGCAGCCAGCCGAATCACTTTTCGATTTGGCTGTGTAACCGGAGAAGATGGGGAAGAGACGCAAGGAATAGTAATAAAGCCAGGCGGAGATGCTGTCTTGAGGGCCAGTCACACTGAAAAACTGGACTATGTGCTGTTGCAGTTGCAGGATCCGGTTGAAGGGCTCAAAGACGTCGCGGTGCTACCGTATGAGACTGAGCCTCCAACTAGAGGAAGTTCGTTAACGATAATTCAGCACCCGGTGCTGCACCCAAAAAATAACCCGATGAAGCTTACTCGCAACCCGAATGGTGTGACCGGCGTCTACAGGAAATCAGGCCGAGTCCAATACGTCACTCGTGCTTCTCCGGGCTCTAGTGGGTCCCCATGTCTCAATGCCAACTGGAAGGTGGTTGCGATCCATCATGCCGAGGAAACAGTTGCATTTGGAAAAAGAAGAGAGGGCATCCTGATTTCAGCCATTTATCCCGAGATCCACGAAATATTGTTGAATAGGAGGGCAGATGCCGCGGCGAATCCTTACTGAAAGCCTCCATGCAGGATTAGCGGATGGAAGAGAAGTAGACACCTATTTCGATAAAGTTGTCAAATATATCCCGTCCGACATCGTAGGAGCTTGGGTTGCTGCCAATGGAATTCTGAAAGCTGCCCAGCCACGGCCCGGTGCCATAACTTTGTGGACAACTTTCGGCGTGGCGATAGTCCTCTGTGCTTTATGGACATATCGGCAGACTCTTCTGAATGGAAAGCGAGCACCGCAACAGACTTTGATTTCTGTAGGCGCTTTTGTTGTTTGGGTATATGCACTGGGAGGCCCATTCCCCGATTGGCTCGGACTTTACAAACCTGTCACCGGCGCATTGCTATTGATTGGTTACACTCTAGCTGCCGCAATAGTCACTCCTGACAAACCCAAGAGAGGTGACGTAATTGGCTCGTGACTCATGTGCGAACCGGGTGGCTGCATCCTCGTGAAGGGAAAGGTCGGGGTCGAGGGACCAATCCTCTCATCTGCGATTTTGCAACTTCAAAGCGGCGACCTCCACAAATCGCAACCTGTGCTACTTGAGACCGGCAAGCAGGGTATCTAAATCAAATGTCACCCCAATATTTCCTCGCACATCGCTTTCCTTTATGAATTCCGATCGGTTTGCAAATGAAACAGAAATAGGGACTTTCACACCAGAACCTTTTGCCGGGATCGTAAGCTTTATTTGGCCTAATTGCATGGTTCCCTTTGGAATAAGAATGCTTCCATCCGTTGCCAAGGAATCGTGCTGGTAATTGCGGTACTTATATGCACCTGTGAGAACAAATCCTCCTACCCGGGCGGGATTCGTGAGCGGAACGTCCATCTGTGCGCTAAGATCGAAATATTCAAAACGCCGATTTGCCGTCGTGGCATTTACTGCATTCCAAAATTGCATGTTAAAGTTGCCGGTCAGATCCCCGGATCCTCTGAAAAGGCCCGTCTCCCCAATTATTTTGAAAGTGGATTGATCAGGCAATTTCGTCGTAGGGATGGAGAAGTCGTCAATGTACTCGACGCTCAATAACGGACCGTGAGCCACAATATTTAATAGATCTGCTCGGTCATTCAACAGCTGCTCATAGTGGGAAGTAAAGGATTTAATTGCAAAAACGATATTGCCTGGAACAGAGATCTGACTAAGTGCTGTCAATTGCTGTGCGACCACATTGTCAAGCTCGTCCGGATTTGCCGCCTGAACTGCGGCTTTGAAGGCATTCTCCCAATTTGTGTACTCAGGCCAACGACCGAAGGTCGGAATTATTACCGCGGCTAAGGCTGTCCCAACGTCGGTCACGTCCGCAGCTGTTAACGCGTTCCATTGATCCCGATAATATCTGTCTCTAGGATCTCGCTTATTAATGAGATCCAGATGAAGTGAAAAGGAAGACAGCTGCTGGCGATCACCGGTAAGGAGCAACTGTTGAGGCGAACTGTTGGGCCCTATACCATTGCTGCCGTTCCCTCGGCTTGCGTCAAAGCTTACACCGAACGAGAATCTCGATAACACTGCTGTTGATGTGTCCGCAAACGGCCTAGCATTCACGAAATCTTCTCTTTGAAGGAGTTGAACAATTCCGACTGGATTGCCTCTGAATGTGATAGTAGTACCGCTGACACTCTGGGTCAAAGCTCCGTTCTCAACAGCAAAGCCGAGTACTGCAGGGACGGAACCTTTGCTGACGACAGATGTTCCTCCCGCCCCATTCGACGAGCTAGTGCCAACCTGTTTGTCTGTTCGCGACTCTTCAATAGTTTTGACGAAATCCGCGTATTTGTATGGCTGCGTCCTATATTTGTTCGCAAGAGCAAGAGCGACGAGTTGAGGATGACTTAGATGCAGTGTGGCTTTGATCTCGCGATCGTTGGGAGAAGAAGCATTGCGAAGTTCAGTGGCCAGCTGTTGAACATCCAATCTCAATTCATCTTCTAATGAACGTGGGGGAGAGGGTTGAGCTTGAGCTGCCCCGTTCTGCTGTGCCGGTTGCGCGGCCGGTTGGGAGAAGGCCACAGGCGAACCAGCGAGCACAAAGATGGAAATTAACACCGCTGTGAATGGTTTCATCACGCTACCTCACGCAATACTGATGGAATATGCAACCGCGTTCGACGCTTGGCCCGGGTACTGGTGCACAGAATATTGGGAGCTTCCTCCATTACTGCCCGTTAATGTGACTATATACAGGCCGCCCGCGCCCCCTGAAAAAATCATAAAAACGAGGAGAACGTAGGGATTGGCGGTGGCCTTGCTTAAAACAAAAGAACCTCCTGCCAAAGGATTTCCATTTAGATTGTTTGTGTACGAGCTGACCGTGTTTGAGGCCGAAACGCTGATCGAAATCGTTTCTCCGTCGTCGCCTGCAAGATCAAGTGGATTGTTATTTAGGATTCTCATCTTAGATCTTTCCCCCTCACAGCTTCGTTGTTAAGTCGATCTGTAAAGGACATTGAAGCAGCATGTTCGCTGTTGCGGTTCTTTTGTAATGTAGTGAAGGAATTCGTGAAAACGTTACAAGAGACTGCAAAGATTTCACAGGATGTCCTGGATGGCCCTGCTTTCCTCCGCAAAAGGGCCTGAGCCCGCAGCGCGCACGCCGTGCTGACATAGGCCTTCGCAGAGGCGGTTCTGGCTTCTTTTTCCTCCTGATCGGCACGACTGAACGTCGTGCCCTGTTACAAGGCTCGGTGTGGATTCGGCCGTTCGTTAATAATCAGCCCCGGTCGCTCGTCTATTCATTGTGGGGACTTGCATGCCCGAAACGCTGGACCGTGCAGGAGCGCAACAGCCCTCCGCATCGGGAGCAGGGGAGAGTTGGTGGGTGCTGACGGACATCTTTGGAGAGTTCATCCCCGAAGCGGTTTGGTGGCTGGCGCTTGCCCTGCTGGTGATCTGTGCAGTCGCGGTACTGATCCGAAAAGTCGTGGAAAGCTTTGGTGGCGCATGAACATGAAGAGCAACCGAATTCGCCGGAGGCTGCGCACGTCCTGGAAAAAGCTGCCAGGAGTGGCTCTGGAACTGCTAAATCCGTTTGAGCTCTTGGATCTGGTGTTTGATGAGCCAGGAACTGGCTTGGCCGGGCTGGCTCTCGCCGGCGCTCTGACTCTTGTGTTGCTCATTGCCGCAGCTTCCTTCGGGATTGTCTGCGACAGCTTCGATCGAACCCCATTACAGACGCTTGGGCTGAAATAGTGTGAACAGCCCCGCAGCGCCCGATTTTGCCGCCATCGCATTGAAGGAAAGCGGAGGGCTAGAGCAGGCTTCCACTCTCCATCGCGACAGCGGCTGCAGTCAGGCGACCAGCGCAACACCGCCACCCAAACATAAGCGGAAAATCTTCTGGACAATCTGTCGAATCCGGTCTCGCCGTTCGTCGTTATAGTGAACGCATGAAGACCATTTTTAGGAGACGACATGCCGCACTATCTGGTTTCTGGTTACCTTCCCGACGACTACGACCCCTCCAAGGAAAGCGCTGAGACGATCGAGGCGATCCACGCGCTCAACCGGGAAATGATTGCTGCCGGCGTCAGAAAGTTTGCCGGCGGCCTGGGCTCGACCCACACGCTGCGGCCGCAGCGCAACGGTGAGCTGCTGGTCACCGACGGGCCGTACCTGGAGACCAAGGAGCACGTGGGCGGTTTATGGATACTGGAATGCGCTGACATGGACGAGGTGCTGGCGTGGGCGCGCAAGGGCGCTAAAGCGTGCCGTTTCCCGGTCGAAGTGCGAGAGATCTTCTTTAACCCGGCCCCCGAACAGAACTGAGCGGTACGGCAAAGGCGAACTGGGGATGCGCAGTGGCGTCTTCGAGGACTCGGTCGGCGACAAACCCGAAAGCGGGGAAGGGGCGAGTCTACGCGCAACGATCTTGCACCTAAATATTGCGCGGGTCATTGCCCGTCTATCCCTCTGCGTCGATGGCTGTGGGATGCGTGGGCTGGTAAAGGCCGATGCGGCCACCGCTGGGCAGACGAAGGCTAGTTGAAGAGCCCCACTCAGCCGTCATGACTGGTGAGCAGCCGATTCCACTCTTCTCCAGCCACTCGATGGTTGCGGCCAGATTGTCAGTCATCAGATAGAGAACGGCGCCGAGGAGGTTCTCGTCACCGTGCTGCTGGACGAAGTCGCTGCTTCCGGGATGCACCGCCATTTCCGCCGGAGGCAGGCGAAAGATCAGCCAGTTGTGTCCGAGATCGACACTGCGCCACTCGAGCACATCGCGGAAGAACGCGCGGTCGGCGTCAGCATCTTTGCTGTAGAGAAGGAAGTGCGCTCCTGTAATCATGCGGGAAGTCTAGCCGCGGGCACAGCGTCATACAAACAGCGGAAAGAATAAAGCCCGCATGCAACATGCTATAGTAGCGGCCGATGCGAAGACTGCTGATCGTTTTTTGTATTGTCTTGGTTCACGTGGCTGTCTCGGGTGGGGAAACCGGGACCAAGAAGGATGATCACATCTACAGGTCCGGGCATGATGGCGTCACAGCCCCCCTGCCGCTTCGCACTCCGCACACTGAACCGCCAAAGCTGTCGCCTTCCGAGTCCAGGAAGAAAGGCAAAGAGCGTACCGAAGTCCTCTGGCTCTCGGGCTATGTGGGCAAGGATGGTAAGTTCCACGCTGCCAGGGTTATGCAATCAACCAATCACGAGTTTGAAAAGTATGCTTTAAAGATGGTTGAAGAATGGGAATTTTCTCCGTGCAAACGCAAAGGAGTTCCCGTGAACTGCACAATGGCACTTGAAATCACATTCCATCCTCATTGAGCCGCGGATTTGGTCCTCTTGTGCGCTCGCCTGCGGCTCCGCGCACGTTTTCGGAAGAGCGGTGCCTGATCCTGGAGACTCTCGATGACACGAGTAAGTTTCATCCTCTGGCGTTTCCCGATGGAGCATGATCCGTCTTGTTATCTTCCCGCGGCCATTTTGCCTGCGCCGGCTTGAACTGCGCCTTCGCCGCGGCGTCCGGACTGCTGCAAGCCGAGCCAGCAACTCACCGGCCAGGTGAGCAGCCATGACAGCCAGTACCAGTGCGGCCATCCTTTGCTCCAGTTGGGAATCGTCGCGGCGATGCCCATGACCTCGCCGAGGATGAAGAACCACAGCACATGGCGCCCCGGGCGATTGGGAGCAAAGTGGGCGCAGAGCCAGGCACAGGAAATCGAGATAACCACGAACAGCGCCGTGCTCGCGATAAGCGCGGAATCGGATGGGATGTGACCTCTGACGAAGTCACCGGGAAACAGGCGGGAGAGTAACGGGTCGGTTGCCAGCACTAGAACAACCGAGAGCAGATAGCAGCCAATGACGTCGGCTATGGATTTGAACATAGGTTCTGCCCTCCGTGCAGGACGGCCCACACTGTAGAGCGTCTGGGAGCCAAATACAAGCGAATGAGAATCGGATGATCTGTTCATCGGGTCATCGGTTCATCCGTGATGGGAAACGGATCATATGTGACCGGCATAATGAGGCGACGTGCTTGCGGAAGAGTACCGCGAATCCGCTGTGACGAACGGATGGAAGCAGAGGGCAGTGGGAGTCTATACTCTTCAGCCGAAAGGAGAGTCCGTATGGCCAAGGTCATCACTTGCAGAGATGTTGGCGTGGACTGCGATTTCGAAGCGCGTGGAGAAACCGAGCAGGAAATCATGCAGAAATGCGCCGAGCATGCCCGCACCGAACACGGAATGACGGAGATTCCCGCAGACCTTCAGGCAAAGGTCAAAGCGGCCATCCGCGAGGAGCCCAAAGCTCAAGTCGCTTAGAGACCACTCACGCCGGCAGGCGAAACACCTCTGCCGCGAATCCCAACTCGATCCCCAAGAAGGCCGCGCCCTTGGGTGCGGCCTTGTGTTTGCGCTGAATCCAGCACTGCCCGCCGCGCATCTCTCTCCGTGAGATGCGAACCGCAGGGATGATTGGCGGACTTGGGCCGCCTTCGACCATTGATTACTACCGCTCCATTCTTGATCGTTTTCGCGCGCGCAAGCCGGATAGCGGATATCCGCACCTGATCATCAACAGCCTTGACGTGGATAAAGGTATTGCCATGCTCGATGCGGGCAAGCTCGACGAGTTGGCTGATTATCTTGCGGCGGGCGTTGATGCGCTGGCGAAGGCAGGCGCCGACTTTGGATTCATGGCGGCCAATACTCCGCATCTGGTGTTCGACGAAGTCCAGTGCCGCTCGCCGATTCCGCTGCTGAGTATCGTGCGCGCTACGGCTGATGAGGCGAAAGCGCTTGGGCTCAAGAAGATCGGATTATTCGGCACCGGATTCACCATGCGGGCGGACTTTTATCCCCAGGAGTTCGAGCGTGCCGGGATCGTGCTTGTGCGGCCAAACGCTTCAGAGCAGCAGTTCATTCACGGCAAGTACATTGGCGAACTGCTGAAAAACCAGTTTCTGCCTGACACCAGAACGGAGATTCTACGCATTGCCCAACGGATGAAATCGCAAGATGGCATTGAGGCGCTGGTTCTTGCCGGCACCGAGCTTCCTTTGCTGTTGCGCGGTGCGGAGAGCGCGGATCTCAAGTTTCTTGATACGACGGTGATTCACGTCGAAGCGATTGTGGATGAGTTGCTGAGTTGAGCGGCGAGGGCGTTGTCCAGCGAGAGGGATCAGGCCAAAAGGACCCGCGAATCTCAGTCCGGCTCTTCCGAGGTCTGCACCGGCGGAAGAACTTTCGGCTGCGCGGTGCTACCGTCCTTCCAGTAGACGTGCACGCACTGGTCGCGGTCGGCCGGCTTCCAGGTGGTTCCGTCTTCATACTCAATGGTGAGAACGGACATTGCCCAGCCGAGTATCGCGCCGGGATCGTGCATGGAGATAGGAAAATCGTAGGTTGCCTGTGCTCCGGCAGGCTGCGGCTTTTCCGTGCGCCACACGTCGAAGGTTGGCGTGAGATAGTTAGGCCGCAGAAAGATCCGCGAGTTGAAGTTGACGTGCCTGATCGCTTTACGCGATGAGTTCGCGATGGCAAAGCTCACTTTATGCTGATCGCTCCAGAAGTTTCCTTCTTTGAAACTGACGGGGCAGGCAGGCCGCGCCGGAACCACGGAGAAGATGGCCATCATCCCGCCTTCCATGTGGTCGGCAACGTGGCAATGGAACATCCAGCTTCCGGGATTATCGGCCACCATGTCCACCGTGGCGGTTTCGGCAGGAAGCAGCGGAACTACATCCACGTGCTCGCCGTTGCGCGTGACGGCAACTTTGCCGTGCCAGTGCGCGGTATGGATATCGCGCTCGCTGCCCATGGCGAAGACGTGCCAGCGCACTCGGCTTCCCTGGTCCACCACCAGCCCTTGCAGGTTGCCGAAGATGTAGCCGTTGATGGCGTGCATCATGCCGGCTTCTTTGCCATTCTGCTGATCGAAGACCATGAAGAGAGTGACGAACTCCTGGTCAACGTCGCGCGGCGAACCGTCCGGACGCGCCTTCCCGCGGGCCGTAACAATGATTGGGCCAATCAGACCGGCGTTCACTTCCTGCGGCTCATCCACATGGCTGTGGTAGGGCCAAACGATGGAGCTTGGCTGGCCAGGGCCGGGGCCGCTGCTTTCGTCGGCGAACCACGTATAGGTGAACTCCTGCCCGCCGGCAACCGGAGGCGCTGAGCGTCCGATGTTCACGGCATAAAACGCGCCTTCATTTTCCTTCGTATACCGCAGGCCGTGAGGATGAATGGAAAGCGGATGCGTGGTGCGATTGAGGAAGTGCACTTCCACGGTATCGCCCACCTCGGCGCGAATGATGGGACCGAGTATCCCGAGCCATTGCGGTTGCGGCTTCTTCACCTTGAAAGTTGCGTCAGTGTATTCGATGTAGCGGATCTTGGAATAACGCGTGTTGATGTAGGGAAGAGGAATCGGGCCGTTTGCCATCAGGTTGCGGCCACTGGGCGCGAAGTCCCACATCGCCTCTTCGGCCGCGATGTAGTAACGGCGCATGTGCCCGGAAAGATGGGTCTTCGATTTTGCGGCTTGCGGCGCGGCGGCATGCAAACCTGAAACAAGAAGTGGTACGACGACAAAGATCAGCAGAAGAGATCGGAGAGGCATGCCGCGCAGACGCATGAGCACGTAGCAGAATACCCGACGCGAGCATGAAACAGGAAATCCCAGTCCACCGGCAACAGCGCTTCTTCACTTATCAATCTTTGGCATTTCTGGCAACGCGCCGATTAGCCAGCAGGCACTCCTTGAGTGCATGGTAACGTGTGCGTCTGCTGGGGTGGCGTGGGCGGCGTGGCCCAAGGCCCCGTCGAGGTCGTGAAATCGAAGAACTCGGTCATATCCGGCATGGCGGCATCGCGCGCAGTCAGAGGAGGGAGCCCAAAGCGCGTTTCGATCAGCTTGAGCGCGGCGGTGAAATCCATCGGGGTGTGAGAAACAAAGTTCTTTTTCGAGAACGGAGAAATCACGATCAGCGGCACGCGGAATCCGCTCTTGGTGAAATCGGCCACAAAATCGTTCGGCTGCAGTTGGGGCGGGATTCCGTCAGGGCTTACTTCGGCCATCGGAGGCACATGATCAAAGAAGCCCCCGCCTTCATCGTAGGTGTGAATAAAGACCGAATCCTTCCATGATGGGCTGCTCATGAGCGCGGTGATCAGTTTTTCCGCGAAGGCAGCGCCCGTCTGAACGTTGTTGTCCGGATGCTCGTCCAGCGCGCTCACGCTATTCAGGTCTTTCACCACTCCGGTTTCGATATACGAGACTTGCGGCAGAGTGCCGTTAGCTACGTCAGTGAAATACTGGGCCACGGGTACAACGTTGGTGTGGTGTGTATTGGAATAGCCGAAGAATGAGTAATAAGTGTTCTTGCCGGCAAGATAGATCTTCCAGGTAATGCCTGCCTGGTCCATGGCCTGAAAGATTGTCTTGGCCGGGAGCTGCTGAGTTGGCTGCTTGATGAAGCCCTGTGACGTAGCGGCCATCCAATAAAACCGGTTTGGCTGCGTGCGCGTGGGAACCGGAGAAAACCAGCGGTCCGACGTGGCAAAGTTCGAAGCCATGAAGTAGTAAAACGGAAGGTCTGTCTGGTCGTAATAGCCCATGGCGCGCTTGCCCGTGAAATCAGTAAATACTCCGAATCCGGCCTGGTTGGACTGGAAGGCAAACTGGCCTTCAACAAAGGCGAAGCCGTTCATATTGTCGGGCCCGCCGTTGGGCAGCGAACGATCATTGATGTTGAATGCGCGATGGCTCTCGTTCCATGACGAGCTCAGATTTTCCGAACACGCGCTCTGCATGTGAAATGCGGAAATAGGCGGTCCTGGCTTGCCGGTAGTGGGATCGTAGCTGACCGTCGAAATGCCATTGGGAGTCCCGCCCGGTCCCCAGGTGTCAACGTCGGTCGGCAAGCCATTGGCTGCGCGATATACGTTGAGCTGGCCGAAGTAATGATCGAACGACCGGTTCTCCTGCATGAACAGAATGATGTGATTGATGGAGGTGTTGAGACTTCCCGGCGTGGGAGAGGGCGTCGCGGCGGGCGTTGGAGATGGCGTGGGGCCAGCACTGCTGCTGCTTCCGAGCCCCTGACATCCGATCAGAAAGAAGATTGTTGCTGTTGCAAGGCCCAGTTGAAAGGCTTGCTTCATCCATCCGCAATTTCGAGTCTCAAGCATACTCATCCCCGCAGAAGCTGCTCTGTTTAACCTGAGATGAAGCAAAGAAGGCGGCTGTTGGCAGGTGCTCTGAGTTTTTTACGGAAAAAGCGAGGTCTTTAGGCGAGGCAGAGTAGCTGCGGAATTTTCCTGACTCCGCACAAGAAGCTATCTCTTACCTTGGCCTGAACGGGTTACGCAGTCCGCGCCGGCTCAGGAAGATAAGCGCTGGCCTGGTCGAGCACGGAAACGGCGGAGCTGTCCAGATGAAGTTCAGTGGACAGTAACAGTTCCCTCAGTTGTTCAGGGCTCGTCGCACTGGCGATGGGTGCTGTGATGCTGGGACGCGCCATGAGCCAGGCCAGTGCGACTTGCGCCTGGGTTGCCTTCAGCCGCTGGGCTACCTGTTCCAGCGCACTCAGGATATTTAGGCCGCGTTGATCAAAGTATTTCTTGAGCATCTTGGCGCGCGGACGGCTCGCCGTCTCCGCCTGCGTCCGGTACTTCCCCGTAAGGAATCCGCTGGCCAGCGAAAAGTAGGGAATTACTCCGACTTTCTCTTTCAGGCAGAGAGGCTCAAGCTTTGTCTCAAAATCTGCGCGCTCATAAAGATTGTAGTTGGGTTGGAGGGACTCGTACCGCGGCCAACCATTCCTGGCGCTTATGTCAAGTGATTGCTGCAGGCGCTCGACCGTAAAGTTCGAAGCGCCGATGGCTCGCACCTTTCCCTCTCGGACAAGCTGCGCGTAGGTTTCCAGAGTCTCCTCAATGGGAGTGCTCGGATCGTCTCGATGGGATTGGTAAAGGTCAATGTAGTCGGTCTGAAGCCGCTGCAGGGATTCCTCGACGGTGGTGAGAATGTAGCGCCGCGACAGGCCTTTTCTTTCCGGCGTGATCTCCGAGCCCAACTTCGTCGCGATAACTACCTTGTTTCGTTTGCCGGAGCTCTTGAGCCACTTGCCGATGATCGTCTCCGATTCGCCGCCTTTGTTTCCGGGCGCCCAGCGCGAGTACGAATCGGCTGTATCAATCAGGTTGAAGCCGGCATCTACGAAGGTATCCAGCAGCCGGAAAGACATTTGTTCGTCCGCCGTCCAGCCAAATACATTTCCGCCAAAGGCCAGCGGAGCAACCTTGATTCCCGACCTTCCGAGTTCGCGCATTTTCTGCATGGCAACCGCCTTGGATGTTTTCGTCCTGCAGAAACTCTAATAAGCTAGTTGATTCTTCGCAAGCGGGGGTTGGCTTGCGATAACTCAGGCCATCTCCTTCGAATGAGGATCGCTCTGAAATCGTCCGCTTACCGGCCGCCTCGTGCGCCGCTGGCGATGGCTGCTTTGGCTTTCTCAGGCGGAATTTGGCTCGCCGGCAGTATTTCACGATCGCCTCTGCAATGGGGCGCCGCGGCATTCCTGTCAGCGCTGTGCGCTTTGCTGGCTGTACGGAAAAGCGACCCGCGTCTGGCGAACGGCTGCGCGATTCTGTCGGTCGCGTTCGCCGGAGCTTTTGCGTTTGTCGAAGTTGCCGCTCCCCGAGTCCACGTGCCGCCACCAGAACTGGTGAGTGGCTCGCCCGTCGAGGTAATTGGTCATGTAACGAACGATGGCTCATTTCTGAATGGCGGCAGCCCTCGCGAGCGCTTCGATCTCCAATCAGAATCTCTGCAAATAGCGGGCCATCGCTTTGACGTGCCGTTTGGAATACGCGCGACTGTCTTTGTTTCCCGGCAGGAACATGATCCTGATCACGCTGATACTGGCGGTCGCTTTCCGGCGCTTGCTTATGGAGATCGCGTTCGCTTCACCGCGCGGTTGCGGCTTCCACGCAACTTTGGCAATCCCGGCGCCTTCGATTATGAAGGCTATCTGCGCGGCATCGGCATCACCGCTTTGGCTTCGGTGAAAGCAGAGAACATCCGGATTCTGCCTGGGGAATCAGGCACTCGCTTCGGCTTTTGGCGCAGCCGCATCCGCCGCAGCATTCTCAACCACATCAACAATGCCGGGCTCTGGAGCCACGAAGATGCTCCCCTGTTTGCGGCAATGATCCTGGGCGAAGACAGCCTGCTGCTGCGCAACGTAAAAGAAGAGTTCCAGGAGACCGGCATGTATCACCTGTTGGTGGTCTCAGGAATGAATGTGGCTCTGCTGGCATTTGCCGTGTTCTGGGTGGCGCGGCGACTGCGAGCGCCAGACTGGCTGGCCTCTCTTATTACGATCGCGCTTTCAATCTTCTATGCCTACGTCGCTGGGATGGGCGTGCCGATCCAGCGTGCTGTGCTCATGCTCTCGCTCTTTCTCGTGGCGCGATTGCTGTATCGCGAGCGCGCCGCCTTGAATGCGACCGGCTTTGCCGCTCTGGTTGTCCTGCTGCTGTCTCCGCGCGCTCTCTTCGAGCCGGGATTTCAACTGACCTTTCTGGCACTGCTGGCGATTTCCGGCATCAGCTTGCTTCTGCTCCATCGCAGTTCCTATCGCCTGCGTGCCGCGCTCCGTCATTTCGACTCCACCGGCTACGATCTTGTTCTTCCAGCCCGAATGGCGCAGCTTCGCCTCGACTTGCGCCTGATCATCTCGCGCATCGGCAAAGTCCTTGGCGCTACACCGGCAAAGTGGATCGTGCTCGGCGCCTTAAGCCTCGCGATCGCTCTGTTTGAGCTCACACTGGTCTCCAGCATCACGCAAGCCGCCTTGGTGCTTCCCATGCGCGCTTACTTCCATCGCGCTGCGATCATCGGCATGCCCGCTAACGCGCTGGTGCTTCCGCTTTCCGGCGTGATGCTGAATGCAGGCGTGGCCGCGATCGCCTTGAGCTACATCTCCGGATTTTTTGCACGCATTGCCGGTTTCGTTGCTGCCGTATCGCTGCACTGGACACTTCTGGCGCTGGGATGGCTCTCACGCTTGCACATCTCACAATGGCGTATCCCCGATCCGAACTTCGCGCTTTGGATGGTTGCTGTTGTGGGCGTGACGCTCGCATTCTTTGCCGCGCGCAGAACTCGATCGCTCGCGGTCGCGGGATTGGCGCTTCTGTTTCTGAGCGCCGGATTCGCTGCTGTTTACGATCCGGCGCCGCACGTAGTTCGGAACGATCTGGAAGTCACTGCTATCGATGTGGGGCAGGGCGACTCCATTCTGGTCAGCTCTCCGGAGGGACGCACGATGCTGGTAGACGCCGGTGGGAGCATTGGTCCGGTGCGCAGCGAGTTCGATTACGGCGAAGACGTGGTCTCACCTTACCTGTGGTGGCGCGGTCTGAAGCATCTTGACGTTGTGGTTCTCACGCACGCTCACGGAGACCACATCGGTGGGATGGCGCGCATAGTCCAGAACTTCCGTCCGCGCGAGTTGTGGCTTGGCATGAACCCGGAAACGCCTGCACTCGATCATCTGTTGCAAGTGGCGGCAGCGAACGGCGTCGCTGTTCGCAAGCACGTCGCCGGTGATGAACTGGATTGGGGCGGCGCACACATTCGAGTCCTCTCTCCGCCTGCGGATTGGCGGGTGAAAGCGCAACCCCGCAACGATGACTCTCTCTCGATGTTGATTTCTTTCCGGAACACTCGCGCGCTCTTAGCCGGCGATGTCGAAAAAAGGATGGAGCGATTCCTCGCAACCGAGTCTCCTGCTGCCGATCTGCTCAAAGTTGCGCATCACGGTAGCGCGACATCGACGACCGAAGACCTGCTTCGTGCCGTTCACCCGCAATATGCCGTGATTTCCGACGGGTATCGCAACTCATTTGGGCATCCCCGCCCTCAAGTCCTGGAGCGGCTTCAAAGCGCGCACGTACGCACCTACCGAACCGACCTGCTCGGCGGAGTTACTTTTTTGCTGGACGGAAAAACGGTAGAGCCTGAGTTAACTCGTATGAGGTAAGACTATTCGGGAGTACTCGGCGTGCCTTCATCGAAGTTGTCTTCTTCAACCACATCAGGAGCGCTGTTGTACTCCTCGATGATCGTGCGAGCCTGGTCCGCCTGTTCGGCGTTCACCCGAACCACAACGCCGCCCACGCCGGGGAAGATGTTCTGGGGAGCATCAAGGCTGGCGACCACGGACTCGATGCCGGCAGAAGTCAACAATCCTTGAATCACCATCGCCTCCGACTCCTGTTCGGTCTCAAACACACGAACCAGTTCGGGGCCCGGTTTGGGCGGTGTGGTCATCTCGCTCTCCTCTCAGCTTCGATGCAGCTTCAGCCTACATCGTTACGCTCCGGAAAAACAACGCGGCAGAGGCGCGTTTCATCCAATTACCAAGCTGCCGAAGATACCGAAATCTGATCAGGAGCCATGATGGTACATCAGCCCGAAGAAGGCGAGCAGAAGCCACAGTTATTCCAGACAGCCGCAGAAAAGGAAGAGGAACTACGCAAGATTCGCCGCCTTCAGTTGATGGTGAACATGGTTCTATCTGTCCTCAGCCAGGATGCGGACCTGACGCGCGAAGAGGCTTCGCAGATGATCGGGAACTGCAAGGCCGCTGCGCTCGCCATGTTCCCTGGCAAGGAATTCGCCTTCGACTTGATTTACCTGCCCCGGCTCCGGCGCGTGCTAAACGAGCGCTTTCGCGTGCAGTAGGTTATTTCTTCTCGATGCGTTGCAGCGTCAGCGTGAGTGTCCCCCAATACATGCGGGCGCGCATTTGCACCGGGACGCGGCTGGCGTCATTGGCATACCAGATCCAGACTCTTCCTTTTTGCTTCAGAACTCCAGAAGCCGCTTGCGGTTGGACGCGATACGTATTGAATGTTCCAGCCGGAGTTTTGATCTGCTCGGTCCCTTCTACCCGCGCATTGACAGTGACCGTATTTCCTCCGTCGTTCAGCGGGAAAGTAAAGGTTCTTCCACTCTCCAGCGGAAGCGACCCGAGATAGTAGATCCCCGAGAGCAGGTCCGTCACGCACTTCGCGTCAAGATCATGCTCCTCGTGCCGCGTCTCATTTTTCTTCAGGTTCTTCTGGTCGAGAATCGCTTTTCCGCGCTGGTAATCGAAGCTGATACCAGTTTCTACACGACGGAATCCTTCTTCCGTATGACGAAAGATGCTGCGCGAGCAGAACGTCGCGGGATCGAAAAAAGACTCCAGCCTGTCCTGGACGTGATACAGCAATGCCACAGTTCCGGCAGCATCAGCCGTGGCCACAACGCGATTTTCCGCCCCGGCGCGCTCCATTCTTAATGTCGCTGTTCCCGCGGTGAAGATCCGCCACTGTGCTTCGTAGACGTACGTTTGCCCGACGGGATATCCTGAACGCGGCGGAGTGATGGCCGGTGCGCCGACCACAGGGTGCTGCGCGCTCTGCGACAGCGCGAGCATCGCAACAGGGATTACCAATGCAGCCCGGACGAATCTCCAGGACCAGCAGCGCCGTATCAATGCTGCACCAGAAGCATTTTCAGAATAAGAGCGCTCATCATGAGGACAGAACCAACGAGTGCATTGTATTCGCGATGTTTCATGTAGAGCTGTCGCGAAAACTGCTCCGTTTCGGCGCTCGAGTTCAGCCGACGCCCGGGCCAGCGCGGCAGGAGCCGTGGAACTCGCGCGGTGTATTCCGAATATTCCGGGAACCTGGACATCAGATATTTCTCTTCTGCCCGAATTACTGGAACATAGATGAAGAGAAAGATCAGCACGGCAGCCAGCGCGATCCACGGATTCCTTGCCGCAATCAGAAATCCCGTTGCAATGAGCAGTGAACCGAGATACAGAGGATTGCGCGTATAGGCATACGGTCCCGTGGTTGTGACACCGAGATTCTTGCGGATATGCCCGGATGCTAGAGCGCGTATCACGATTCCGCCAACAATCAATACTGCGCCGCCGGCAATCCATGGCCATTTTGGCCGCGAGAACCACCAATACGCCGCGGCAAATCCAAAGCCCAATGGAACACGCACGCGCGTAGCAATCCGCGACCAGCTAGCCACGCGCATTCCCCAATAGATAACGCGCGGCGGAGATCACCTCTTCCGTGCTGATCTGCAGCAGTCCCTGATCTGGCGCGGCATGATGAGAAAATGTGGTTTCGCTTTCAGCGTGACGAAGGGCGATGGCAGGGCTGCCCACTGGGCCCGTACGTGCCGGATCGGTAGGTCCATAGATTCCGACGACAGGAATGCCCAGCGCTGCCGCCAGATGCAGCGGGCCGGTATCGCCGCCGATCAGCAACCGCGCGCGTCGGACCAGCGCAATCAACTGACCCAGAGTGCACACAATGCTCGAGGCATGTCCCGCGCTTGCCTCGACTACCGCTGCGGCCAGAGCTTCTTCTCCGGGGCCGCTATTCACCAATGTTTTCACGTTGTGTACCGCCAATGCCCTTGCCACTTCGCCAAATCGCTCCGCCGGCCATTGCTTTCCTCCCCAGCCTGCGCCGGGATTCATGATCGCGAAACTCGCGATTCCCAGTTTTTTGATTTCAGCACACGCCCAACTCTCTGCTGCGGGATCGCATGGCAGCAGCGGGGCAGTTGTTTCCAGCCGCTTCTCCTGCAGCCAGGGCCGGAGGGCTTCATCGGCAAGGGAAAGATTCTGCTCGATTACATGTTCGCCCGAGCGTGCAAACCTCCGCGAATAGAACCAACGGGCGCCTCGTTCCCTCGGATTATGAAATCCCGCAGTCACCCTGGCCCGCGAGAGTGTGGCAAACAACGCTGATTTCATATTGCCCTGAAAATCGAGCGCCAGATCATAATGCGTTTGCCGCAGACGGCCCAGGTCTCCCGCGATTTCACGCGCTGTCGTTGCGCGAAAGAACTTCTTGCGCCACCGCATCGTGTCCACCGTATGCACCAGGTTCACTACCGGCTTCTGCGATCCTGTGGCAAGCGGCGATGGCTTTTCACCCCGTGCAGTCAGCAGTTCTGACCATCGCTCCTCCACCATCCAGCCGAGCACCGCGTCGGGCAGCGCTTTCCGAATCGCCGTAGCCGCCGGCAGCGCGTGAATAATGTCTCCCAGCGCGCCGAGCCGCACGATCAGGATTCTCGTCATTCGCTCCTTTTCAGCAGCTCAGACGTGGAATGTTTTTTCGGGTCTCCCACAATCGCCACTACGCCGCCGCAGGCAAGCACCGCATCGCGTTCAGGCACAGTCTCGGCTGTGTAGTCAGTTCCTTTGGCGTGGATATCCGGTCGCAGGAGCCGTACTAAGTCGCGTACATCAAGGCTGTCGAAGACGGTCACCGCATCAACAGCTTCCAGTGCTGCTACCAGTTCTGCGCGCTCCTGCTGAGGGGTACGCGGGCGCTCCGCACCTTTCAGGGAACGCGCGCTTGAGTCAGAGTTGATCGCGACCACCAGCTTCCCGCCTAGAGCTTTTGCCGCCTGGAGATACCGCACATGGCCAACATGAAGAAGGTCAAAGCAGCCGTTGGCCAGGATGATCTTTTCTCCGGCTGCGCGCCATTGCTGGACGCACTTTGCAAGCTCCTCCGCCGTATGGATCTTGTCTGAAGGGGAAATCAGCTCAAGCCTCCGTGATGGCCCGCAGGAGTTCCTCCCTGCGTACAGTTGCCGTGCCGCGCTTCATTACAACGATGCCGCCGGCGTAGTTGGCCAGCCGCGCCGCCGATTCAGAGTCGGCTCCCGCAGCAAGGGCTGCGGTGTAGGTGGCGATCACGGTGTCTCCCGCGCCGGTAACGTCGGCTACTTCGTCGGAGCCATGAATCGGAATCAGCACCGGTTTTGCACCGCGTTTGAAAACCGCCATGCCATCGTGCCCGCGCGTCACCAGCAACGATTCGAGCTTCATTTTGTGCAACACAGCTTTGCCTGCGCGAAGCAACCGTTCCGTGTCATTCCCGATCGGGCCGCCCAGCGCGTCTTCCAACTCTGCTTCGTTGGGCGTGGCTGCAGTCACGCCAGTGTAGCTGAGCGTGCGGTAGCGCGAATCCAGAGTCACTGGGATTGCGTTCAGCGAGGCGCGCGAGCGCACCATGTGGTACATCTCCGGCGTTGCGGCGCCGTAGCCGTAGTCGGAAATCAGCAGCGCATCGGAAGCTCGCAAATATCCGCGCGCTTGAAACACCAGATCGCGAACCGAACTGCGGTCGAGTTCCGTCTCCGGCTCGCGGTCCACACGGATCACCTGCTGGCGTGAAGTGTGCGTCATCCCGGCCAGCACGCGTGTCTTGGTCACGGTGCTGCGTCCTTTGATTCTGCGGATTCCGCTCACCGAGATGTGCTTCTTGCGAAACGCATGCAGCAGCATGCGTCCGGGTTCGTCGTCGCCGATTACGCCTACGGGCAGGACCGTCACGCCGAGGTCTGCCAGGTTGTACACCGCATTTCCCGCGCCGCCCGGCACGATCGAGCGTTCGCGATGTCGCAGAATCAGAACGGGCGCTTCGCGCGAGACACGCGAGATCTCGCCATAGATGAACTCATCGGCGATGAGGTCTCCCAGCACCGTGATGGTGAGCTTGGGGAACTCCTCAACGATCCGGACCAGCGGATCAACAGCTTTGTTGTTCTTCTCCATTCGGAAAGAAGATTCTACATGGAGCCAGGGGAAGCAGAAACCGACGAAAAGCCTGATGAGGGTTGCTCAAATGTGCAAGCCACAGCGCTGCTGCAGCGTTCTCAGGAGCTGCTCGAACGCGCTCCCCGGATCTGCAAGCTGCAGGCGCAGGCGCGCGAATGTCAAGGGTTGGAGCCGCTCTGCAAGGTTCGCAAGATTGATCTGGTCTTTCTCTGTGGTGATGAAGCAGGCTGCGCCTGATTGCGTTTTGATTCTGAGCAGCCGCTCTACGTCGGGTACTCGATAACGATGGTGGTCAGGGAAAGCAACCTGTTCCACAACTCCGCGGGCGCCCAGCAATGCTTCAACTTCGCTGAAGAACCTTCGCGGCCGCGCAACTCCGCAGAAGACGATGGCCGGGAGTTTCTCTGTGTGATCGAGCTGTAATTCGCGTTGGACGCGCCATACTGCGCCGCCAAAATCGGCCGGAGTTGCAGCGCATTCTATAACCAATACATCAGCACGCCGCAGTGACGATATCGACTCCCGCAGTCGCCCCATCGGCAGTAGCGTATCCTCAAGATCGGAACCCGGCAGCATCACAATGTCAAAATCACGATGCAGCCCGCGATGTTGAAAGCCATCGTCGAGCAGATGGAGTTGGCTTTGAAATGTTCGCTCGGCCAGCAGTCCTGCCTCGTACCGGTCTGCGCCTACGACCACAGGCACCTGCAGCTTGCGTGCAATCAGCAGCGGTTCGTCGCCGAACTCTTCGGCTGATCCCAGCGGATCCACAATCGCCACTGCTCGCGATTTCCGGCGGTATCCGCGTGAGAGGACATCAAAGCTAATTCCGCGCTGTTGCAGCAACTCGCCCAACGCGATCACGAACGGCGTTTTGCCGCTGCCGCCAACCGAGATGTTTCCAATGCTGACCACAGGGCGCGAGAGTTTGTTCACTTTCAGCCATCGGCGGTCATAGAAAGCATTTCTCAGCGCGACTCCGGCGCCGAATATCGCGGAGACAGGATTCATGCGCCTGAGCTCTCAACGCGGTGAAGAAGTTCGCTAACCGCCGCAACCGTGCGTTCTGTCGCTCCTGCATTTTCAAGGAAGACCTGCTTCGCGCGCTGCCCGAGACTGTTGCGTGCTCTTTCGTCAGCCAGCAGATCGAGGAACTGTGTTGCGAGATCCTGATCAGTCACAACCCGCAATGCTCCTGCTTCTGAAAAGATCCGAACGATCTCACGGAAGTTGAAGGTGTGAGGACCGGTAACGATCGCTATTCCGTGCTGGGCCGGCTCAAGAATATTGTGTCCACCGACAGGAGCCAGGCTTCCTCCGACAAACGCTACGTCTGCCAACTGATAAACTGGTGCGAGTTCGCCAACACTGTCCAGCAGGAAGACGCCGCCGGAGATCGGGCATGCGGCTGCCCAAGTGCTGCGCCGCAGCAGGCCGATTCCGCTCGCAAGAACCAGATTGGCAACTTTCTCGAAGCGCTCCGGATGTCGCGGAGCAAGAATCATCACCGCCGTAGGCCAGCGCTCCAAGACTTGGCGCAAAACCCCCAGCAGCAGTTCCTCCTCTCCTTCAGCCGTGCTGCCGCACACGAGCACGGGAGAATTATTGGCGATGGCGCGACGCAAATCATCCACCAGCGGAATTCGGGAGCTCAAGCGGATATCGAATTTCAAGTTGCCGCTGGTCTTTACCCGTTCGGCCGGCGCTCCAATGTCACAGAGTCGTCGCGCATCCTGTTCCGTCTGTGCCAGAAACAGATCAGGATGAGAGAGCACGGGCCTGAAGAACCACCGGAAGCGCTTGTAGCGTGGGTATGACCGGTCTGAAATCCGGGCATTCACGATGGCCAGCGATGCGCCTCTTCTCTTTGCAAGATGCAGCAGGTTGGGCCAGAACTCCGTTTCGGCAAGCACCACCAGGCTTGGACGGAGCGCACGGAAATACGGCCTCAAGGCAAACTTGAAATCAAGAGGAATATAAAAGACGCGCGCCTCCCCAAAGCGCTGGCGTGCCAACTGCTGTCCTGCCGCCGTTGTGGTTGAAAGGAAAATCGCACGTTGCGGAAACTCTTTCTTGAACTCCGCAACCAACTGGGTGACCGCAAGGACCTCGCCTACGGAAACAGCATGAATCCAGATCGCACCGCGCACCGATTTCTCCAGCCGCGGAGGGACAAAGCCGAGCCGTTCCCGCAGCCCTCTGCGGTACTTGCCCAGCCGCAGCATCTGGAAAATCCACCAGGGAGAAGAAATCAAAGCTGCAGCGGCCAGTAAGAAACTGTAGAGCAGGTACATGGAAACAAGACATTCTAAGCCAGCAGTTGTGAAAACCACGGTTCGTACCGGATAATCGCGGAGTGAAGCTAACGCGAGTTGTTGTCCCCGTGCTCCTGCTCGCCTGCGCCGCTCTCTCCAGCGACAAGACCATTCCTGCCGCCCAGCCGGCTGCGGCTTATCCCGCGCACGAATATCATTCGAACGAAAAAGTCACCATCGCGATTGATCCTTACGACAACGAGGCCAAAGCGTCCGTCTTCAAGGTCAAATACAAAAACTATAGCGTGCTGCCCGTCCGGCTCATCATTTCCAATGATGGCGAGGCGCCGCTGATGCTGGACAACATGAAGATTGAGCTGATCACGGCCGACAAAGACAAGTTGCAGCCGGCTGTGATTGATGACATTCTGCGCAAGCTTGCGCGTCCGGAAAAAGCGGCCAGCCGCTCGCCTTTGCCCATCCCGTTGCCTCGCGACCGCAGCCCCATTAACCGCGACGCCCGCCAGGAGATCGAGACTTTGATGTTCGTCAACGTGCCGGTGACTCCGCATTCCACGAACAGCGGTTTCCTGTTCTTCGATGTCGCAGGAATCGAGAATCCGGAAACCCAAGCCCACCTGTTTATCTCGGGTATCAGAGCAGGCGACCAGGAACTGTTCTACTTCGATATTCCGCTGGAATCCTACTTGAGCCAGCCGCCGCAAAAATAGCTCGCCGTTATGCCAGCGACTATAAAGGTATCGTCAGAAACGAAAGCGCGCTACGAGGCCGTGATCGGGCTTGAGGTCCACGTTCAGCTTCTTACAGAAAGCAAAATCTTCTGCGGCTGCTCCACCCAGTTCGGGGCGCCTCCCAACACGAATGTCTGTCCCGTTTGCCTGGGCTTGCCGGGAGCTCTGCCGGTTCTGAACCGGCGCGCGGTGGAGTTTGCCGTGCTCGCCGCGCAGGCGCTCAACTGCGAGATCCGCGAAACTTCAATCTTTGCCCGCAAGAACTATTTCTATCCTGACCTGCCCAAGGGATACCAGATTTCGCAGTATGACAAGCCGCTGGCTGAGTTCGGTTCCATTGAGATTGCATCGGGAAGACGGATCGGCATCACGCGGCTTCATCTGGAAGAAGACGCGGGCAAAAGTCTGCACGACGGCTTCGCCGATTCAGGCACGTACACCTACATTGACCTGAACCGTAGCGGCGTTCCGTTGATTGAGATCGTCAGCGAGCCGGATATGCGCTTGCCCAACGAAG
>DATEGH010000269.1:0-8417 GCA_035280185.1 Terriglobales bacterium | reverse complement strand
TCTCTACCACGTTTGAACGCGCGCCGGACGGCGCCTTTCCCGGCGGCCACATCTACTCGCGACAGAGCAATCCCAATCGCGCCATGCTGGAAGAAGCCTTGGCGCTAATGGAAAACGGCGCTGCGTCCCTGGCATTTTCATCGGGCAATGCGGCCAGCCTGGCGCTGCTTCAGGCGCTCGCTCCCGGCGATCACGTCATTGCCGGCGACGACGTGTTCTACGGCACTGCGGTCCTTCTGAAGCAGACGCTAGGTTCATGGGGACTCAAAGCCAGCTTCGTCGATATGCGCGATCGTGCAAACGTCGAGCGCGCGCTTACTCCCGCCACCAAGCTCATCTGGATTGAAACTCCTTCCAACCCGCTCTTGAACATTGTGGACATCCTGGCTATGGCCGGAATCGCGAAGAAGGCCGGTGTTCTTACGGCAGTGGACAACACTTGGGCTACGCCGTTGCTGCAGCGGCCGCTGGAACTGGGGTGCGACATCGCCATGCACTCGGCGACCAAGTATCTTTCCGGCCACAGCGACGTGCTCATGGGAGCGCTGGTGTTCCGTGAGCGTGGGCAGCTCTTCGACAAAGTGAAAGCCATTCAGCACGCCGGAGGCGCAGTGCCCTCGCCCTTTGAATGTTGGCTCACGCTGCGTGGTCTACAGACGTTTCCTTATCGCGTGCGGGCCCAGTCAGAGAGCGCGCAGAGGGTTGCAGAATTTCTGGCGAAACAGCCGCAGCTTGATGCCGTCCACTATCCCGGATTGACTAAGCACCCCGGCCACAAGGTTTCCGCTGTGCAGATGGCGAGCTTTGGCGGAATGCTCTCCGTACAGGTGAAAGGCGGCGCTCCACAAGCATTCAAGCTCGTCGCCGGACTCAAGCTCTTCACCCGCGCAACCAGCTTGGGCGGAACCCATAGCCTGATCGAACACCGCGCGTCAGTCGAAGGTCCGGGCACACGCACGCCGCAAAACCTGCTGCGCCTTTCGATTGGATTGGAGCATCCTGATGATCTGATCGAAGACCTTGATCAGGCTCTGAAACAGATTTAACTGCGAATAACAAGAAGGAACACGGCTCTGATCTGCTGCGAAAGTGACTTTTTCTTTGAGTTTTTGCGATAAAGTATCAGGACAAATCTCCAGGTGTTCCCGAGTCCAATGCGTACTTTGCTGTTCCTCTGCTCGCTCGTTCTTTTGTCCTTGCCGGCATTTGCTCAGAAAAATGCTTCCGACGATCCTTCACCCTTTGACCAGCTTACCGAGCATTTCGATTACTCCCGGCACGCGCCGCTCGACTTCACCGAACTTAACGTGGAGATGAAGGGCAAGATCATGCTGATCGATCTTCAGTACGAAGGCCAAGACGATCACGTTCCTGCCTGGCTGGTGGTCCCGCACGGCGACGGTCCGTTTCCCGCTATCATCTGGGGACACTGGATGATGCAGGGCTCGCCGCTGCGCAATCGCAATGAATTTCTGGATGAAGCTCTAGTGCTGGCGCGCTCCGGCGTGATGTCACTGCTCATTGATACTCCGATGGTGCGTCCCGGATATCAGCAGAAATCCGTCGAGGAAGATCCCTACGAGTGGGCAGTGCAGTCGGACGAAGACGAGCGCCAGATGATTGTGGACCTGCGGCGCGGAGTGGACCTGCTGCTCTCGCGGCCGCACGTTGACCGCCATCACATTGCATACGTCGGCCACAGCTTTGATGCGCACGCAGGGGCGATTCTTGCCGGAGTGGAAAAGCGCATCACCAATTTTGTTCTGATGGCCGGCTCTTACGCCGATGAGCAGATGGTGCGCAACGCGAAAGATGGCGACATCGCCAAATGGAAACAGCAGCTCGGACCGGACAAAGTGGACGAATACTTCCGCGAATATGCCTGGGACGATCCTGCCAACTTCACAGGCCACACCCAAAATGACGCCATTTTTCTTCAGTTCGCCACCGGAGACCACGTGACAGAGGCCGATGCTCAGCGCATGCTTGGGATGTTCAACGCGGAAGAGAAGAAAGCGAAGTTATATGACGCCGGGCATGCTCTCAACGCTGCCGCACGGCTCGATCGTGATCGCTGGCTGCAGCAGCACCTCAAAATCAAGCACATTGACGAAGAGGCGCTGAAAGAAATTCCGCAGTTGAAGTAGCCCTATTCAAACCAGCCGCTGCGGTAGGCCACCCACCAACAGAAGATCAGCAGCGGGATCGTCAACGCCAGGCTCCAATAAATGGGCAGAGCGAAGTCCGCGATTAGCCCAAGCGAGATGAAAAGCAGCCAGAAGATCTTGCGTTGCATGAAACCCGGTACTTAGTATTTGGTAGTTGGTATTTAGCTAGCTTCTGCCAGTTCCGCCTCTTCGCGTTTTAGTCTCGAGAGTCTTCCCAGCAGCGTGAGTAAGTAAGCGAGATAAATCGTCCAAGCCGCGAAATAGGCGCCGTAAAGATACGTGTTGGGCGATACGCGGCCTGAACTTTGGAAGAGGAACATCGCCGGGGCAAAAGCCATGGCCGTAACTCCGCGCGCCACTTTCTGGATGTGCAGCGCCGCAAGCTTTTGTGAAATTCGCTCCAGATCAAAGCGGAACCACGCAATCAGCAGCCCAAAAAACAGGAAGGCCAGCATGTTCACATAGAGCACATGGGCCATGCGCGGATCGAGCGCGGGCGTTCCGATCATCGGCTGAGGGTGGCTGGTGCGGAACCAGCGGTTTGCCATATAAACGATCGGCACATCGAGGAAGGCAAAAACCGCCAGCGCGGCCGCAAGAGTTGCTGTGGACGCGGCTTCGCTGGAGCGGCGCAGAATCAGATAGCTCACGT
This sequence comes from Terriglobales bacterium, assembly GCA_035280185.1. GTDB lineage: Bacteria > Acidobacteriota > Terriglobia > Terriglobales > Acidobacteriaceae > Angelobacter. The sequence continues at coordinate 5,597 of DATEGH010000269.1, read as the reverse complement.
AAAGCAGCCAGAGGATGAGAGTAGTGGTCAGGCGCATGTCCCACACCCACCAGGTACCCCAGGCGAAGCGCGCCCAGATCGGCCCCGTCACCAGCACCACGCTGCAAAAGACTACGCCTACTTCGGCAGTGGTGATCGCCCACGCATCGGCCGCCTGGTTGCGCTTCCAAAGAAACACCACTGACGCGATGAAGTTGAGGAAGAACATGGTGAAGCCCGTCATGGCCGCCGGAACGTGGACATAGAAGATCCGCTGCACGTCGCCCATGGTGGCTTCTGTGGGCGCCACTTTCAGGGCGAGATACGTGCCATAGCCCAGCAGGGCAGCACACGCGATCAACAAAGGGAGAAATAATTTCGATTTCATTCTGCGTTTAACACCGTTTCAAACAGCAGCAGGCACGTGGTGGTATAAACCACGCAGAAAACTGCCAGAATTTTAATGTACATCCAGGGCGAACCTTCGCCCGTGAGCACCACAGTGGTTGCCGAAACCATGCTGACCACCGCCGGAATGGAAACCGGCAGGAGCAGCAATGGCAGCATCAACTCGCGATTGCGGGTGCGGATCGACATGGCCGCAAAAAACGTTCCGTTCACCACCAGCGCCCAAGTCCCCAGCAGAAACACCACAATCAACTGCCAGGCAGGCCCCACCGCGCTCAGGTTGTAGAAAATCACAAAGAGCGGGGCCATCAGGCATTCCAGCAAGAGCACCAGCAAAAAGTTACCCAGGCACTTGCCTAAAAAGAGCGCTTCGGCGGGCGCAGGTGACACCCGATACGCGTCCAGCAGCCCATTTTTCAGCTCGCGTGCCCAGGACTGGTTCAGGGCCATGGTCGTGGAGAAGAGAAAAGCCGTCCAGATGAGCCCGCCGGCGATCTTGCGCGACTCCTCCGCGTTGGGATTGAACTCAAAGCTGAAGATCACGACGACCAGCAGCGCGAAGAAGAGCATGGCGTTCAGCACATCGCGCGAGCGCCACTCCAGGCGCAGGTCTTTGCGCAGGTTCACGCCGGTGAGTCGTGTTACGGAAGCGCTCATCGGCCCACCTGCTGCATGGCGCCGCGCTCCACCAGTTGCCCGTGGGAGAGGATCAATACCTCGTCGGCGATGCTCGAAAGCAATCCGATCTGGTGTGTGACCAGCACAACGGTCTTTCCCTGGTCGCGCATCTGCGCCAGCAGTTTGGCGATTGCGGTGGCTGAATCGGGATCAACGTTGGAAAAAGGTTCGTCGAGCAGAAGCAGGCGCGGCGAGTGGAAGATGGCGCGCGCCAGCGAGAGCCGCTGCCTCATGCCTTGAGAATACTGGCCCACGCGGCGCTCCAGTCTTGGATCGAGTCCAACCAGATGAAACGCTTCAACCAGAGGCTGGTCGGACTTGACGCCATAGAGTTGCGCAAAGAAGCGGAGGTTCTCCATGCCAGTGAGCTCGTCGTAGAGAAGCGGCGCATGCGCCATGTAGCCGATCTGCTCGAGCGCTTCCTTGTTGCGCGCGCCAAAGATGAAGACTTCGCCTTCCGTAGGCTCGTTCAGGCCGGCGATGATGCGCAGCAGCGTAGATTTTCCCGCGCCATTTTCGCCGCGCAAAACGTAAAAACGCCCGGGCTCGAGCTCCAGAGTAACGCCGCGCACTGCCGCGGTACGGCCGTAAATCTTGGAGACATTGGAAACGCGAACGGCAGGTGCTTCAGAGTTCAGCGGCGGCCTCAGTTGCTCTTCGACATCGGCTGGGCCGCGTACTTGGAAGCACACTTGGCCTGGAGTTCGTTGGCGTGGAAGACGCCATCGCGGCCAAACTCGCCGATGGCCAGCGCCTGCGAGTTGTCTTTGAACGTGTCCGGCGGCGGCTGCGAACCTTTGTAGCTCACTTTAACCACGTTGTGTTCTTTGGTCTGCGGATCATCTTCCACCAGAACGAAGTCGGCGTTGGTCCCAACCTGATGAATCGATCCGGGCTGCACATTTCCGGCAACGCGCAGATGCTTGGTGTAAGCGGCATCGCCCATCCCGTGCAGCTCTTTAATGGTGACGTAATAGCTCTTCGATTCCTGGACTCCGGTATAAGCCAGATAACCAAGAGAAATGACGATAATGGCGACAGCGCCGCCGAACTTGAAAAATTTGCTTTTTGACTGCGGCATGACTGCTCAAAGGTTAGCCCGGTCAGCTATCAGGGTCAAGCATTTACATTGCATTCGGCAAGGAAACACGCGGGCTTTCTTCGCCTGCGCCGGTTCCATTCTGTACCACTTCCACACGCGTATAATGAAGAGTTTCCTCAGGTGATTCCATGAGCCGTGTTTCGATGAGCGAAGACAATGGTCGCAGTTCCTCGGCAGCCAAGCCGCGCCAGGAGTGGGTTGAGCGGCGGCAGGCGCAGTCTGACGGCAACGTCTCGCAAATGCATTTCGCCCGTAAGCAGATGATTACAGAGGAGATGCTGTTCGTTGCCGAACGCGAGAAGCTGGCTCCCGAAGTGATCCGCGACGAGGTTGCGGCCGGCCGGATGATTATCCCGGCCAACATCAACCATCCCGAACTGGAGCCGATGGCCATCGGCGTAGCCTCACTTTGCAAGATCAACGCCAATATCGGGAATTCAACCATCACCTCGAACGTGGATGAAGAGCTGCGCAAGCTGCATACTGCCGTCCATTTCGGCGCCGACACCGTCATGGACCTCTCCACCGGCGGCGGAATCCACGAGATCCGCGAGTCCATCCTGCGGCACTCGCCCGTCCCCATTGGCACCGTCCCTATCTACGAAGCGGTCTCGCGCGTGAAGCGGATCGAAGACCTCACCGCCGACCTGATGCTGGAAGTCATCGAAGAACAGGCGCAGCAGGGCGTGGACTACATGACGATCCACGCCGGCGTTCTGGTGCAGTATCTCCCGCTCATCAGCAAACGGATCACCGGCATCGTAAGCCGCGGCGGCGCGATCCTGGCGCAATGGATGGCCCACCACCACAAGCAGAACTTCCTCTACGAGCGCTTCGACGACATCAGCAAGATCATGAAGCGCTATGACGTTTCCTACTCCCTCGGCGACGGCCTGCGTCCCGGCTGCATTGCCGACGCCAGCGACGAAGCCCAGTTCGCCGAACTGCGCACTCTCGGCGAGTTGACCAAGCGCGCCTGGGAGCACGACGTCCAGGTAATGATCGAAGGCCCCGGCCACATCCCGCTGGACAAAATCAAGGAGCAGGTGGATAAGGAAGTCGAGTGGTGCCACGGCGCGCCGTTTTATACTCTTGGCCCGCTGGTCACAGACATCGCTCCCGGCTACGACCACATCACCTCGGCCATCGGCGCGGCTTTAATCGGCTGGCACGGCGCTTCCATGCTCTGCTACGTCACGCCCAAAGAGCATCTCGGACTGCCCAACGAGAAAGACGTAAAAGACGGAATCATCGCTTACAAGATTGCCGCCCACGCCGCCGACGTCGCTCGGCATCGTCCCGGCGCGCGCGACCGCGATGACGCCCTCAGCTACGCCCGCTACACCTTCAACTGGGAAAAACAGTTTGCGCTCTCGCTCGATCCGGAGACCGCGCGCTCCATGCACGATGAAACCCTGGCCGACGACTACTACAAGGAAGCCAAATTCTGCTCCATGTGCGGCCCCAAATTCTGCTCCATGAACTACTCCCAGAAGGTGGACGAGTTCAACAAGCAGGTTTATGGCGTGGAGAAGAAGGACTACTCAGCCCTGGTGGTTCCTGCCGCTGATCTGCACAGATGACGCGGATCAGAAAAAGCAAAGACTTCGGGTTTTGGTGGTTTAGCTCTGTGCTCCTCTGTGCCCTTCGTGGTTCAGGTTTTGCTCTTCTTATCCGTGCCCATCAGCGTTGATCCGCGGTAAGGGGTTTCCGATCACGGCGATGGGATAGGCGTCCCTAAGTCCTTTAGATCATGGGATCCAGGGGGGTAGGGGGCCCTGCCTGACTCGTTCCTACTCCGCGTCCTCTCTGCGTTCTCAGCGGTGCGGCCTTTTAATTGTCCAATCTTTGGCACTTTCGGCGATTTTGGCAATTCCTACGTGCTCATTCGTGCCCTTTGCGGTTCCAGGTTTCAAATTACCAATCTTTGGCAGTTTCGGCGATATGGCAATTTCCGGGGGGGTACCCCTCCCCTCCATCCCAGCATTTAAAGGACTTAGCTCACATCATCCCGGAGTCCCTGCCCCCAGCGCAGCATCGGAATCACCCATGAAGGCGACTCCCCTGCCACACCAGAGAATTTACTTCCTAGTCAACACCGATCCCGGTCTGGTAGCGAGTCCCGGGTCTGCCTTCGGTCTTAGCTAATTGCTAATTGCTAATTGCCAAGTGCTAATTATCAAAGATCTAACTTCCACCGCCTGGGCGGCCGTCTCCAATATATATTGCTCCATCATGAGAATCAATACGAAAAAAGGACAGTGCCCCCGCGCGAGAAAGGCCAATGCACCCGGATCTTCTTATGCCAACTGGAACGCGGAGCCTGCCCTGAGCGACCGAAGGGAGTCGAATGGGCACTCCTGCCCGAGACACGAGGGCGGAAGAGCAGCCCCTTCAGGGCCGCGACAGCCAGCGTTTGAAAGCGCTTTCTTCCTTGCTGCCGCACGGCTTAAGCGCCTGCGGAGCGCACTGAAGGTCTCGCCTTAACAAAGCTCATCGCAGCCCGAGCTTAAGCATAAAAACCGATGCTCTTATCCGCGACATACGACTATAATTTCAGCAACTTGCACCCACTAGTCTCCCTAATGACCGCATCGATCAGCTTCTGTCCTTCGGGAGTGCCGCAATCATGAGCAATGATTTCTTTCAGCGGCCGATCCTTAATTCTCCCTATGAGTTACCCCAAAGCCACTGGGAGCTTGATAGTACCGGCCAGCCGACCGGAAGAGAGATCCCGAACCGACGCCGTGCGGAGTTCATTACTCCCATTCCCAAGCCGCGCAAAAAGAAGGGCAAGGAACAACAGCAGATCATCTTTGACGAAGGCAAGGGGCTCTCTACCCAAGAGCAACAGTACGACCCGACGCCCATTGTCAATGAGTTGCGGCTTCAGGTCGATCAGTGGCGCAAACTGCCCAACCCGAACGACTGGAAGGTAAGCGCAGAGACGGCGCGCCTGCTCCAGCACTGGCGCTCACACCCATTCAGCCGTTTGCGTCCGTTCTTCTGTCAGATTGAAGCGGTTGAAGTTGCAATCTGGCTGACCGAAGTTGCCCCGCAGGTGAAAGCCGGAGCGCGGTTCCTGGACCATTTGGCAAACGCCAACAACGACGCCAACCCTGGATTGAGTCGTCTCGCCCTCAAGCTGGCCACTGGAGCCGGCAAGACCACCGTCATGGCCATGCTGATCGCGTGGCAAACCATCAACGCGGTTCGCACTCCTAACAGCAAGAAATTTACTCGCGGATTTTTGATTGTTGCTCCCGGGTTGACGATTAAGGACCGGCTGCGCGTGCTCCAGCCCAACGATCCTGACAGCTACTACCAATCGCGCGAACTCGTCCCCAATGACATGCTCGGTGATCTCGGTAAGGCCAAGATCGTCATCACGAACTATCACGCATTCAAGCTTCGTGATCGTCTGGAGCTA
>DATEGH010000268.1:0-3778 GCA_035280185.1 Terriglobales bacterium | reverse complement strand
AGCGTGCGTGAGGTAGTAATCCACATTGTTGTGGTACAGGCGCGTTACGCTGAGCGGCTGCTGAACTTGCCGGTGAGCGAATATTCAAGCTACGAGGCAATGAGCCCTCAGGCGATTTTTGCCTCGGCCGAGAAAAGCGCGGAAGACCTGCGCAGCTTTGCCGTTGCCGCCAACGACTCCGATTGGGATGGCGAGCTTACGTTCCCTACCCGCTCCGCCGGCACGCTCACAGGCAGCAGGAGAAAGATTTTTGTTCATGCCCTGCTGCACGGCATCCGGCACTGGGCGCAGCTTGCTACGCACCTTCGCCAGCAAGGATACAAGCAAGACTGGCCCCACGATTTCATCTTCTCCCGCGTAATTCACTAGCTCCAATCAATCGAGACGCACCAGGAATATGCCGGCTGAAGTGTGCGTCTCACGCATCAGCGACTCGGCACGCTTCTTGTTGCCATCGGCAACCAGAATTCGCAGCCAGTCACCGCCGACAGGGCTTGAGAATTGCAGCACTTTTGCAGTGTGGTATCGGCGGGAAAGCTTCTCTTTCAGTTTGGCTGCCTGCTCGTGGTCGGGAAAAGCGCCGATCTGCACACACCATCGGCCGCCACTTTGGATGGGAGCCGGCGTCTCCAGAACCTCGATCTTCACCAAGGCAGTCCCTCGCTGGTAAACGCTCAGCTTGCGCGCGGCGGCGCGCGAAAGATCCAGAATGCGGTCGCCCACAAAAGGGCCGCGGTCGGTAATCCGCACCAGCACGGATTCTCCTGTCTTTAGATTGGTCACCCGTGCGATGGAGTTCAAGGGCAGAGTGCGATGGGCGGCGGTCATCTTGTTGGTGTCGAACACCTCGCCGTTCGCAGCCTTGCGCTTCTGAAAGCCTGGGCCGTACCAACTCGCCCACCCAACCTCGCTGTAGAGGACCTTGGCGTTTTCAGGAACGCGGATTTCATCGCTCGGCGCAGGAAGCGGCGTGGGCGTGGCGGAAGGGGGTGGGATCTTCGGACCTGTTGTTGGCGGATGTTCGGTCGGCAGCGGAGCAGGAGTATTGGATGGAAGCGGAGCGGGAGGAATATTCCTGGTCTCACGCCGATGACCGGCGCAGCCTGCCAGCGCAAGCGCCAATAGCAGAGTTGCAGCTAGCCGGAGCGCTGGCGATCCATGTATTCGGCCAGCTTCTGAAGCTGTTCCGCCGCAGTCCGCAAAGCTTTCGTGGACTTGCCCCGTATTGCCGGCACTACCTCGTCGTTGAGATAGCGGATTACGCGCTCGCTTTCCTGTTCCAGACGTTGGGCCGCGTCGCCAAACTGCTCGTCCAGCTTGCGCCCAAACCGTTCGAAGCCGGCTTTCCGATTCGGATCGTTTTGTGAGTTCATCCTGTTCGTCTTTCCGCATCAGTCCCAACTGCGTCGATTCCTGCATTATGGAATGCACAGCGGCCTGGGTCAAATGTCTCTAGACGCAAGAACGCGCACCTTAGTTCGCTCTCGTGCCTGAGATGCAAACTCTAATTCGAGAGGATTACGATACGAAACGAGCGCCGAACATCAGTTGCGTTTCCGGCCAGTTGCTCAGAATCCGGCGCACCACCGCTGCTCCGCGCGTGCTTCTTTCCAGGATGATTTCGCCAGAGGTCTGAAACGTAATCTCTAGACGTGTATCAATCTCCAATAGTTCATCGGAGGCGAAGAGCAGTCCGGACTCGCTAATGTTCACGGTTTCGGCGGCCGACCACTCCTCGTTACCGGGCCGGCGATAGCGGAAAGGAATGCGAAGGGCGCGCCGCTCGGCGCGATCCACCATTTTTCTGGGCTCTTGTTTTCTTTTCGCGCCGCCCAGTGGCGCTCTCGTGGCGTTTGTATCCATGTTTTTGCTCGGGGCTTAAGTGGCGAAAAGCCTCTCGCGTTGAGGTGTGCAGCATTTTCATCTTTGTAGCTGCTTTGTGTCAAGAAAGTAGCTGCTTCTTCAAAATTTCTTATGCTGTCCGCATAATTAGACTTTCCAAATATTTCCATTGCTACATCCCCAACGGCCAAAAGAAACACTTTTAGCTCAGGTAGTTAGCGGCCCGAAGGGGCTGGCCAATAAGGAGAATTTAATTCTCTTTTAGCATGCAAATAGCATGCAAACTCTCGGCTTCCCATTAGTACATTCTAATCAAACTTTTTATGTGGCTTTAATAATCCGAACACTGACTTTTACCGGCAGAGACAAAAATTCTTGTTGCAAGCAGCACAGACTATTAGGAATTGATGTCGAATGAGCTGTTATTGACAACGAATTGAGGTCTGGTGCATTGCCGTTCCCGTACTCTCTGAAGCATGCTGCGGGCCAGCGACTCTTTGGAGGGTGCAATGGAAACGGTTGTTACTCAGAAAGCTGGATTTCATGAAGCAAAACGGATTCAGGAAAGCTTCGTCGCCAAACTGGAAAAGAGGACCTTACTTTGGTTGGCGGAGCGGACGCCATCCTGGATCAACTCTGACCACCTTACGATGCTCGGACTGCTGTCAATGGCCGGAGCAGGTGCGGCTTACTGGTGGTCCAAGACAAATCGACTTGGTCTGATTTTGGTTGTGGTCTGTCTGGCTCTGAATTGGCTCGGAGACAGTCTGGATGGAACCCTGGCCAGGTTCCGCAACCATTCGCGTCCGCGTTATGGGTTCTACGTTGACCACGTGGTGGACGCCTTCAGTGCCCTCTTCCTGCTGGGAGGATTGGCGCTTTCCGGTTACATGTCGCCTGGCATCGCGCTGGGATTGCTGATCGCTTACCTGCTGCTCTCTATCGAGGTCTATTTGGCCACCTACACACTGGGAGAATTCAAAATCTCCTATTTCAAAATGGGCCCCACCGAGCTTCGCATTGTGCTTTCGATTGGCACGCTGGTGCTGCTGAAGAAGTCTGTTGTGCATTTGTTGGGGCGCGGTTACCGGCTGTTTAGCGTTGCAGGGACGCTTGGGATCTCCGGCATGATGCTGGTGCTCGTGATCTCTGTGGTGCAGCACACCCTACGTCTCTACCGACAGGAGCAGATACCCAAGACAAATCTGTGGCCCCTTTCGCTGGTGTCACGGCCAGGTGCATAGAAAAGCGAAGCCGCCGCGGTCAAGGATGGGTTGCTCTGCGGCGGCGGTTTCTTCGTGGCTTTCAACGAGGGCAGCGAAGCCGCTTGTTCGAAAGTTGACCCGGATGGTGAACTGGCCCAGCGACAAGGGAATCTTCGACCCATGTCCGCGCTTACAGACACCTACATCAGCAACTGGCGCGTCTCCCTTGCGATCGGGTGCTGCATCTCCCAGAGCTCATTTTTCACCTGGTTCAGCCCGTAGACCATGCTTTCAAACTCCTCGGCCATGCGGCGGAACAGCGGAGCCATCTTCGCATACTCGAAATGCTCGAACTGCGACACGATGAAATAGCTCTCCTTGCCTGCCTTCACAAAATCCACAAAGCCTTCCAGGCGCGTGCGACGCAGGCGGTACCTGTTGAGGCTTTCCGGGAACATGCCAGTAAAAAACAGCGAGTAGTCGCCGATGTGCTTGCGCACCTGGCGCTCGCGGTCGAATGATGGGGCTGGCCCGTAGACAGGATCGGACTCCAGCAGCATCTCGCCGACATCCGCCAGCGGACGCCCGTCTGCATTCTTGATCTTGTAGAGGCTCTCGCTCTCGCAGAACTCCGTCAGGAGCGTGGCCACGTAGGAATGCATTTCCGGACTGCGCATCCCGATCTCTTGAAAATTCGCTTGTACCACGTGAGCAAAGAACTGCTGTAAAGG
>DATEGH010000267.1:0-17425 GCA_035280185.1 Terriglobales bacterium | reverse complement strand
CAGGAGCAGGATTTGTTGGGTGTGGCTTCCAGCGGTGACAACATCACCCTGGAGCCTAAGAAAGCTTCGATTGCAGACCGCCAGGATGCTATCCAGGCGCAGAAAGACGCAGAACAGGCACGCAGGCAGGAAGGGCAGTTGCGCGACCTGAGCGGGCGCGTTCCGCTGGAAGGCTCACGCGTGCCTGATACCGAAGGACTGCGCGAACCCGGCATTTACAAAGTGGACGAGGTGCCGGAAGCGGAAAAGAAATCCGATATGAACGAGCCTCTGAACGCCAACTACGGCCGTCGCTGGATCGGCTTTCAAAAAGGCCTGCGCGCCGGCCGCGACAAAGTTGTCGGCAACTGCCCGCTCTGCGGCAGCCAGAAGAAAGTGGCATAGAGGTCGGATTTAAGCGAGGTAGACTGAGGCCGCGCGAAGCGGCCTCTTTCGTCAGCAGAACATCGGCTGCTGCTGCAGGATCGGCGCGCTCTTTTAGCCCGGGAAAAACCGGCGGCGCTATAATCGGCAGCATGGCCACTCGGGTGATCCACATATCGGAAGCGGAAGCGGCGCGAGATTTCAGTGCCGTGTTGGCACAGGTGCGCGGTGGCGCTGAGGTCATCATTGAAAAGGATACTCAGCCCGTGGCTGTCATTCGCCCCGCTCTGCCGGCGCTGGATTGGTCGGAGTGCTCTCTGGTGGAAAGTGATCCCGCGCGCGTCAGCGGACGGCCCGTGCTTAAGGGAACGCGCATGCCGGCCGAAGACATTGTTGCCAATTACGAGCACGGAGTTACGGTGAAGGAAATCTCCGAACAGTTTGGGCTTGACGCAGGCACGGTCCGGGAACTGCTGAGTTACGCGGAAAGGCATCACGCCCTTGCGCGTCCTATTCGATAAGAACGTACCGCAAGGACTCCGCCGTTTTTTGACCCCACATGAGATTGAAACCGTTGATGATCGTGGCTGGCAGCGCATCAGCAATGGTGAACTCATCAAAGCTGCTGAAATGGCTGGTTTCGAATTGATGATCAGCCGACCAGAATATCGTGTACCAGCAAAATCTTAATAAAATGCGGATCGCGCTCCTCGTGCTCGGCTCCAACATCTGGCCGATCGTTCGCGATCATGCCGCAACTGTTGCCGAGCGTGTTGCTGCCGCGAAACCAGGAAGCTATTGTTTTGTCGAAATGCCAGTCTGAACCGATGCTAGGAAGCAAGCTCGGGAAAATCCTCTTCTCTAAATTCGTTTTGCGGGCGCGCGCCGGGCGGGCGCTTCGCTTCAGCCGTCCGCAATTCCACACGGCGGATTTTCCCCGAGATGGTTTTGGGCAAGTCGAAAAATTCCAATCGTCTCACCCGTTTGTACGGCGCCAGGACTTTTCGGCTGTGCTGAAAAATCGATAACGCCAGGTCGCGCGAAGGCTGCGCTCCCGCGCGCAGGCTCACAAAAGCCTTTACCAGCGCGGTGCGAACCGGATCGGGTGATGGCACAACCGCGCACTCCATCACGTCTGGATGCTCGATGAGTGCGCTTTCCACTTCAAACGGGCTAATGCGATAGTCGGACGCCTTGAAGACGTCATCGGCCCGGCCGACGAACGTCAGATAACCATCCGCATCGCGGTGCACAACATCTCCTGTCCGATAGACTTCGCCGGTTAGCGGGATTACGGTTCCATGATCGTCCTGGTAGCCGGCCATGAGTCCGACCGGCGGCGGATCGAGTGGAAGGCACAACTCGCCCTCTTCCGCATCCTTACCCTCCGGATCGAGTAGCCTGACTCGATAACCGGGCATCGGCCGGCCCATGGCGCCGATCTTGAGCTTCTGTCCGGGAGAATTACCAACCTGCGCTGTGGTTTCTGTCTGGCCGTAGCCGTCGCGGATCGTAAGCCCCCAGGCCCGCTGGACTTGCTCAATCACCTCAGGATTCAGCGGCTCGCCCGCGCTTGCCGCTTCGCGCAACTGCACCTTCCACTCGGAGAGCTTTTCCGTGACGAGCATGCGCCAGACGGTCGGAGGCGCACAGAACGTTGTTACTCCGCATCGAGTCAGTGTATCCAGAAGATTGCGCGCGTTGAACCGCGCCTGGTTCAGCACAAACACCGTTGCTTCGGCGTTCCAGGGCGCAAAAAAGCAGCTCCATGCATGCTTGGCCCAACCGGGCGAAGATAGATTGCAGTGAATGTCATCGGGCCCGATGCCGATCCAGTACATGGTCGAAAGATGCCCGACGGGATAGCTCGTATGGCTGTGCATCACCAGCTTGGGCTTGGAAGTTGTGCCGGAAGTGAAGTAGAGCTGCATGGGATCGCCGGCCAGAGTTTCGCCATCCGGCGCAAAGTCCGGCGAGGCTGAATAGCCTTCCTCAAATTTTTCCCAGCCCTTGACCCCGCCGCCCACACTGATGCGCGTGCATTTCTGCGCGACTTCAGCCAGCTTGGGCGCCTGCTCCGCCGCGCAGACAATGTGGCGCACGCGGCCGCGAGAGATGCGGTCCCGAAAATCGTCAGCCGTAAGCAGCGTTGTCGCCGGAACGATCACCGCGCCCAATTTCATCACCGCCAGCATGGTTTCCCACAGCGGCGGGATGTTGCCCAGCATCAGCAACACACGATCACCGCGCTTCATGCCGAGACCGCGAAGATAGTTGGCAATGCGAGCGGAATTGTCAGAGAGCTGGCGGAACGTGAACTTTGCCTCCCGGCCATCTTCATACGCCACCCATAAGGCCGTCTGTTTGCCATGCTCGCCTGTGGCGATAACATGAAACCAATCCAGCGCCCAGTTGAAGTGTTTCGGCCGCGGCCACTGAAAGCCGCTGTAGGCAGTCTGGTAGTCATCGCGATGTTCAAGGAGAAAATCGCGAGCGATGCGGAAGCTCTGAGTCGCCTGTGAGGGAACTTGAGTGGCAGTAGTGGTCATCGCGACCTCTCTTTCGCGGCAGATGGAAGACGCGCCGCCTCTGGGATGGGTAGGAATTCTAGCCCAACAATGTTAGCTCGCGCCGCTTGCGGCTAAGTTCCTTTTGTCAATGCCTGCATCTCCTTTTCCCCAATCACTTTCACTCCCAGCTCTTTCGCTTTATCCAGCTTTGACCCGGGATCATCGCCGGCGATCACGTAGTCGGTTTTTTTACTCACCGAACCTGAAACCTTACCGCCCGCGTCTTCGATCAGCTTCTTAGCCGCATCGCGAGAGTAGTTCTCCAGAGTTCCGGTAATGACAAACGTCTTGCCGGCCAGAGCGGTGCCACGTACTTTTTTGGCGCCCTTGAAATTCAGAAATTTGCTCAGGCGCTCCACCAGTTCGCGGTTCCTGGGTTCATCGAAAAATTCACGGATACTGGCGGAAACACTAGGGCCCACGTCGTTGACTTCCTGCAGTTGCTCGGCGGATGCCCGCATCAGTTCCTCCATCGAACCAAAATGCTCAGCCAGCAACTCCGCAGTCCGCGCGCCCACCTGCCCGATGCCGAGTCCGAGAATGACTCGCTCAAGAGGCAGCTTGCGCGAGTTTTCAATCTCCGTCAGCAGATTGTCCACCGACTTTTCTCCCACCCGCTCCAAAGCCAGCAGTTGCGGTCGCTTATCCTTGAGGGTGTAAATATCCGCAACATCCTTGACCAATCCATTCTGGTGAAGCTGATTGACCAGAGATTCGCCGAGCCCATCAATGTTCATCACGGAACGCGATGCAAAGTGAAGAATGCTGCCCTGCAGTCTTGCCGGGCAGTTAAGGTTCACGCACCAGTAATCGACCTCTTCGTCGGTGTGGCGAATCTTGCTGGTGCAAACCGGGCAATGTTCCGGCATGTGGAACTGCCGGTTGCCGCGCGGGTGTTCCTTGTCTTCGATCACCTTTACGACCTTTGGAATCACGTCGCCCCCACGCTCCACCATGACCCAATCGCCGATCGTCACTCCCAGTCGCTCGATCTCATCCATGTTGTGCAGGGTCGCGCGGCTTACGGTGGTGCCGCCTATAGGAACCGGTTTCAGCCAGGCGACTGGCGTTAGCTTTCCTGTGCGGCCCACCTGCACGTGGATGTCTTCAATCTGCGTGACACCGCTGCGGGCGGCGTATTTATAGGCGATGGCCCAGCGTGGCGCCTTCCCAGTGAAGCCCAGACGGTCGCGCGTGCGCACCGAGTTCACCTTCACCACCACGCCGTCAATTTCATACGGCAGTTTCTCGCGCATCTGCTCGCTTTTGGCGATGAACTCCAGCACCTGGTCAATGCTGGACGCCAGCGCGTAATGCGAGTTCACGCGGAAGCCTGCCTGACTGAGCGCGTGAAGGGCGTCAGAATGGAGCTCCGGATAGTACTTTCCATCCACCAGCAGGAAATAAGCGTAAAAGTCGAGCCGCCGCTGGGCCACGATGTTGGGCTCCAGCACGCGAATGGTGCCTGCGGCTGCGTTGCGTGGATTGGCAAACTTGCTCAGATTTTGCCGCTCGCGTTCCTCATTCATGCGCTCGAACGCAGCCGTGGGCATGATGACCTCGCCCCGAACTTCGAAGTCCAGCGGAATCCCGGCTTTCTTGAGTGCTGCTGAAGAAATCGAGAGAGGAACCGTGCGCATCGTCCGCACGTTGGAAGTCACATCTTCGCCCACCGAGCCGTTGCCGCGGGTAACCCCGGTGTGCAGCTTGCCCGCGCGATACGTTAAGGCCAGTGACATGCCATCCAGCTTGAGTTCGCAGACGTATTCGAGTTTGGCCGAGCCGGCGAGCTCGCGGGCGCGCCGGTCCCAATCCCGTAGCTCCTGCTCGTTGTAGGCGTTGTCCAGCGAGAGCATGGGGCGAGAGTGTTCCACCTTAACGAAGCCCTCGCGCGGCTTGCCGCCCACCCGCTGCGTTGGCGAATCGGGAGTAATCAGTTCCGGATGTTCCGCTTCCAGTCTTTTGAGTTCCTGCATCAGGCGGTCAAAATCGGCGTCGCTCAGCTTGGGCGCGTCCAGCACGTAATAAAGGTGCTCATGGCGGCGAATCTCGTCACGCAGCGATTCAATCTTGCGTTCAATATTGTGGTCGCTATCCTTGGCAGCGGTGGCCATGCAGAGATTATAGTTGCGGGCTGCTCCTCTCTCGCGAGCGGGAATGTTTCTGTACCGCCCCGGCGGCACTTCGCCCTACCTTGTTAAAATCAGTATTTCTGCATGTTTCACAAGGTCCTAATAGCTAATCGGGGCGAGATTGCGGTGCGTGTGATTCGCGCCTGCCGCGAGCTTGGTATCTCAACCGTCGCCGTCTTCTCGGATGTCGATCGCGCAGCCCTGTACGTCAGCATGGCTGACGAGGCGTACTCGATCGGCCCGGCCCCGGCGCGCGAGTCCTATCTCAACATTCAAAAGATTCTCGATGTCGCCCATCGCAGCGGCGCTCAGGCCATTCATCCGGGCTATGGGTTTCTCTCAGAAAACGCGCAGTTCGCCCGCGCATGCGGCGATGCGGGGGTGAAGTTTATCGGCCCGCCCGCCTCGGCAATGGAGCTGATGGGATCGAAGACACGAGCACGCCAAGCAATGAAGGCGGCCGGTGTCCCTTTTGTTCCCGGCTCTTCGCGTGGCCTGTCCCTCGAAGAGGCAGAAGCGCTCGCGGCCGAGATCAGCTTTCCTGTGATGATCAAAGCGGCGGCGGGTGGCGGCGGGAAAGGCATGCGTCTGGTACGCAGTGCGGCTGAATTCAAGAGCTCGTTTGACGCCGCTCAGAGCGAAGCGCTGCGCTCGTTTGGCGACTCTGAAGTTTATCTCGAGAAATACATTGAGAATCCCCGTCACATCGAAATCCAGGTATTGGCTGACGAGCATGGCACCGTGGTCTATCTGGGCGAGCGCGAGTGCTCCGTCCAGCGCCGCCATCAGAAGGTAATTGAAGAAGCGCCCTCGGCGGTTGTGGGTGAAGAGATGCGGCAGAAGATGGGCGCCGTCGCGGTACAGGCCGCTCGCTCTGCCGGCTATACCAACGCCGGAACCATCGAGTTCCTGGTGGACCAGCAGCGTAACTTCTACTTTCTGGAAATGAACACTCGCTTGCAAGTGGAGCATCCTGTCACCGAATTTGTAACTGGACTTGACCTGGTGCATTTGCAACTCAGGATCGCGTCAGGAGAGAAGCTGCCTTTTCGGCAGCAGGACGTCACACTGCGTGGTCACGCCATTGAGTGCCGCATCTACGCAGAAGATCCTGAGAACAACTTCTTTCCTTCGCCTGGAAAGATCACCAGCCTCATCCGCCCGTCCGGCCCCGGCGTCCGCGAGGACAGCGGTGTCTACGAAGGATGGACCGTGCCTCTGGATTACGATCCCATGCTCTCGAAGCTTATCGCGTTCGCTCCCGACCGTGCCGCCGCCATCGCGCGTATGCGCCGCGCGCTGGATGAATACTTTGTCGGCGGCATCAAGTCCAATCTGCCGTTGTTCCGCCGTATTCTGGAGCACCCGGATTTCATATCAGCCAAGATTGATACCGGCTTTCTGGATCGTCTGCTATCCGGTGACTCACAGCTCTCGCAATCGCCTTCACACAGGGAAGATGGTTTCGGCGACATTGCAGCCGTATCCGCGGCGCTCTTCGCCGCCACCTCGGTCCCGGCACCCAATGGACAAAATGGGGCGGGTTCCGCCCCACAAAACAGAACGGAGTCAGCATGGAAGCGCACCGCGCGTGAAGAAGGAGTAGCCGGCAAGTGATTTACGAGGTCACGGTGGCCGGCGAGGTGCGCAAGGTGGAGCTCACGCGCGGTGAATCCGGCTGGCTCTGCAAGCTCGATGGACGCGAGCTCCCCCTCGACGTGGTCAGCACGCGAAATGGCGTGCTTTCACTTTTGCTCGAAGGCCGCTCTTATGAGATTAAGCAGGAGCGGACTGCCGGCGAGACTAACATCGTGGTCGGCAATCAGCGATTTAGTGCGGCAGTACGCGATCCGCGCTCACTGCGTTCGCGCCGCCAAGCAGAAGCAGGCGCTCAGGGGCCCCGTAAGATCACAGCTCCGATGCCGGGAAAAGTCGTGCGGGTACTCGCCTCTGTTGGCGACGCAGTGGAAGCCGGCCAGCCGGTACTGGTCATCGAGGCGATGAAGATGCAGAACGAACTCAAGTCGCCGAAGAAAGGTGTGCTGAAAAAGTTGAACGTCACTCCAGGTGCCGCCGTCGAGGCCGGCCAGGCGCTGGCGGAAGTGGAATAGCATAGATCAACTCGCCGGTCTTGCTCCTCCGGTGTCTTTCCCAGTCTTCAAATCCACCGTGAATGAAACTTCGCGATCCGTAATCGCATCCCAGCCCACACCTTCGAGCACTGCGTCGCCGATTTGTGTGACGCGAACTCCTTCCCAGGAGAGCCGGCCCGTGGTCCAAACAACGCCTGTCGCTCCAAGCGCGGTGATAGAAGTAAACCCGATAAATAGCAGCAGCCTGAGTTCCATCAAGGCGCGAATCTCCGTCACCGGACGCTGGTCAACCTGGACCCATTGCGCCGGATCGCTGGTTTTGACGACATAGGCGTAGCCGCCCGCCACCACGCAGATGGAATCCCGATCAGGGCAGGAGAAAATCGCATTGAGCACGTGCGCGGAATCGAATCCCAGAGCAAAGAAGCCGCTCCATGACACGCCGGCAGCGGGGGCCACCCGCACGTAGGCGCCGGTGCGATCGCCCTCTTCCAGTTCCGCGGGATAGTGATAGAGCTTCTCCACTGGATGAACCGGCGGGGCCGATTCCAGCAGCTTCGCTTCATAGTTGTGTGGAAAGCTGAAGTCGAACCTGAAATGCGGCTTCATTTCCTCTGCTCAAGCGCGGCGAGGAATTCCTGCGTCCGCTCGCGCACGCTCTTCACGTGCACCGGAAGAGGCAGCCGGCTGCCTTCTTCGATCAGCGGAATCAGACGGTCGAAGTCCGGGCCGGAGTGCGAGCCGATCAGAGCAATGCGTACGGGATGAAACAGGTCTCTCCCCTTGGCTCCAGTCTCCGCCTTGATTTCGTTCATTACCGTCTTGAATCGCTCCGGAGCCAGCGGCGAATCGTTCGCGGTGCGCGCGGCAAATTCGCGGACTACATCCATTGCTTTCTCGTTGGCAAATACCTGAGCATTCTCTTCCGACGAGAGCGCCGCTTTGGTTTCCGTATGAAAAAAGATGATGTCGGCTCGCTGCGGCAGTTGCTCCAAACGATCTACATACGGCACCAGCAGATCAATCAGGCCGTTGGCCCACGCGATGATGCTCGCATCCGGCGCAGAAGGAAGCAATCCGGCGCGCTCAAGAAATCCCCAAGCCAGAGCATGGATTCGCTCCGGCAAGCTTTGCTTCAGATAGTGCCGGTTGAGCCAGT
This sequence comes from Terriglobales bacterium, assembly GCA_035280185.1. Classification (GTDB taxonomy): domain Bacteria; phylum Acidobacteriota; class Terriglobia; order Terriglobales; family Acidobacteriaceae; genus Angelobacter. The sequence continues at coordinate 9,108 of DATEGH010000267.1, read as the reverse complement.
TCAGCTTGTCGTTGTCGAAGATGGCCGGGGCGGGCGTGACGCGCTCAAGCGAAAACTCCCGAATCAGATCGTCCTTGGGAAAAATCTCGCGATCGCCGCCGCTCGGCGCCCAGCCCAGCAGCGCCAGGTAGTTCATCAGCGCCTCCGGCAGCACTCCCATATCGCGAAAATTGGCGACTGAGGTTGCCCCATGACGTTTTGAGAGCCGCTCCCGGTCCGGGCCAAGAATCGTCGAAAGATGCGCGAATTCCGGCACGGGCAGCCCCAGCGCTTCATACAGCGCAACCTGCTTGGGAGTGTTGGAGATGTGATCATCGCCGCGAATCACGTGCGTGATCTTCATGTCGGCATCATCGATCACCACGACGTAGTTGTACACGGGCATGCCGCTGGAGCGGACGATGATGGGATCGCTCACGACTTCATTGGAAAATTCTACGTCGCCGCGCACAATGTCATGAAAGCGGATGGGATGCTCAGGAATTCTCAGTCGAATCGCGGCGCTCTGGCCGCTCGTGCGCCGGCGCTCGGCTTCAGCAGGATCAATCTGCCGACATTTCCCTGAATAAATAGGCTGGCGACATTCGGCCATCGCCTGCTGGCGCTCGCTCTCCAGTTCTTCCGCAGTGCAGAAGCAGTAGTAAGCCTTCTGCTCGCGGATGAGTCGCTCGGCATAGCTGCGGTAGACGCCCATCTTGTCTGACTGGCGGTAGGGCGGATACGGACCGCCAACGTCAGGGCCTTCGTCCCAGTCCAGCCCCAGCCACTTCATGTCGTCCATAAGCTGGGTTTCGTAGCGCTTTTCACTACGCTCCACGTCAGTATCTTCAATGCGCAGCACAAACGCGCCGCCGGTCTTGCGGGCGAATAGCCAGTTGTAGAGCGCGGTGCGCACGTTGCCGATGTGGAGTTGTCCTGTGGGCGAAGGAGCAAAGCGGACGCGCGGGTTGCCGGTCTTATCCATCTAATTCTGATGGTAACAAACCGCTCGCGACCAACGGGCAGCAGCTTTGCCGCATCCTTTACACCTACATGTCGAACTCGGACCTGACCTCTGTACTTTTTCTTTTGTTGCTTCTGGTAGGACTCGCTCAGCTCTTAGGCTACCTTTTTGTCAAAATGCGCCAGCCCAAAGTGATTGGCGAGATCATGGCAGGCATTGTTCTTGGACCGGCGCTGTTAGGACGGCTTCAGTTCGGATCAACGTCCCTTCCCGATCTGGCAAAACATCATGCGTCCATTCTGAACTTCGTGTACTGGATGGGTCTGCTGCTCCTCATGTTCATGTCCGGCGCAGAAACCAAGCAGTTGTTCAGTCGCAATGAGAGGCGGGAAGTAAGCTGGCTGGCCAGTATTGGAACCGGGATTCCGTTCATCCTCGGTCTGGTGTTCGGGCCTATGCTGGTCGGGCCGGCGATTTCAGGCCCTAAGGGAAACAAGCTTTCGTTGGTCATCATTCTGGCGGTGGGAGTGGCCGTAACCTCGGTTCCGGTGATTTCCAAGATCTTTGCCGATCTCAAGATCCTGCACACGCGGTTTGCGCGCCTTGTGCTGGGCGTTGCGGTGCTGGAAGACATCGTGCTATGGGCGGCCCTGGCCATCGCCACGGCTGTGGCCGGGACGGCCGTGCTGCACCCCGGCCAGATGGCCTATCATCTGCTCTCGACCATCGGTTTCTTCGTGCTCGGGCTCACGCTCCTGCCACGAGCGGTGAAGAGGATCAACAAATCGAAGTACAACTTTCTGGCGCGACAATCGCCAGTTGGCTATGCTCTGGCGGTATTGCTTGCCTATTGTGTTCTGGCGGGCGCCCTCCAGGTGAATCTTGTATTCGCGGCTTTCCTGGCGGCGTTCGCTGTGGTCCACAAGAAGCGCCGCCTGTTTGCGGACGCGCTGGATGCAATCGGCAAAGTCTCGTTTGCCTTCTTTATTCCGGTGTACTTCGCCATCGTCGGCCTGAAGCTGGACCTGGTAAAGACCTTCTCATGGCAACTGCTGCTGATCTTCCTGGTTGGAACTTGCGTCATCAAGATCATCTCAGTTTCGCTTGCCGGACGGCTGGCGGGATTCCGTAGGCTTGATCTGATCAATCTTGCGCTCACGACGAATGCGCGTGGCGGCCCAGGCATCGTGCTGGCCAGCGTTGCCTTCGATGCTGGAATCATCAACGCCGCGTTTTACACCACTCTCGTACTTGCCGCTGTGATTACGTCCCAATTCGCCGGGGCATGGTTGGAGTACGTGCTCCGTCGCGGCTGGCCATTGCTTTCAGGAGAAGACGCCTTTCCGGCCGCATCGACAACCTCGGAGAAGCCGCCGGAATTGGCGGCGTGAACCTCTGGATGTAGGACTTTAAGTTGGCATCCTAGAACCACTCTTCAGGTGCTGTTCCTTGCGAGCATTCCCGCAATAGCGTCTGGGTCATGCGGTCGTGCCATCCGAGCTGGTCTTCATCAATCAACGCCCAGCCGTAGCCCAGGCCCAGAGATCCGGCCGAGAGCGCGCACGCCAGCGCGCGGCAGCGACGGTTGAGCATGGGAGGCCGCTTGCCATCAAAGGTAACCAACTCCAATTGCGAAACGAACATGCCGGGGGTGCCGCTGCTGTGCACCAGAAAGACATACTGATAAAGCATCCACAAGATGCCGACGACGGCGAGGGCGAAAAGAGTCGCTAATTTCGCGTGCGGCAGGCCATCCGCGACTTCCCGAAATGTAATTCCGAAGATCAGCGCCGCAAACAAAACCAGTCCGGCATCCACGCCAGCAGCGATAACGCGAAGCCGCAATGGCGCTGCATGCGCGGAGTTTTCCTGCTGAATGGCAGGGCGGTGTTCGCTGGCGCCGAGTTGAATGTCATCAAAGCTAGGCAGCAGTTGCATCTGTTCCGGCGGTCTGGTTGCCGCAGGAGCAGCAACGGGCGCGCACGCTTCATCGCTTGCGAGGGCGTCAAGGATTCGGGGCGGATCCTGCACGCCCACTGGCAGGTTGTGCCAGCTATGATCTTCGGCAGCTTCAAAGGGCATGCGCGCCGGAATTTCAGGCTCTGGTTGCGACTTTGGAAAGCGAATGATCTTGGGCAGCCGGCGAACCGGTTGCGCTTCCGCCTCCGATGAAGCTGGAGGTGGAAAATCGAACTCCATGCTGTCAGCGCTCTTCTCTCCACGACGTCGTGCGCGGTGCTGCTGCAGGCGGGAAGAAACTTCATTTCGCCAGTGTTGCTGTTCGGGAGAGTCGTATTCGTTTTGCTCGGCCATGGCAACGTGGCGAAGGAGCGGGATATCGGTTCGCCAGGAACAGGGAACCTTACCGCGAGGATTTTGCTTTTACGAAACCGAGCATGTTACCTTGCCCAGTTCCGGTCTCCTCAATGTGTTCCCAATCCAACTTAAATATCACAGCCGGCAACGTTTGTCAGTGCATACTTCTTCTGTTGTTATTGACAACCCAGGCGCTCCCCGCATCTGCGCAGGCCACCTCACCTGAAAGCGCGCCCACCGGCTATTGCCATCTGTTGCTGACCTCGGCGCCGAATGCTCCCCCATCCCCCGCTACAGATGCAGGCAAACCGAAAATCGCCATCAGCGAAGCCCAACCGGTGAGGATCAGCGCACGCCAGTGCGAGAAGAGCGGCGACACCTATGCGCTGCGCGGCGACGTCGCAGTGGAGTTCGGCGACTACACGTTTCACGGCGACACCGTCACCTACAACGCCGGCACAGGCGAAGCGGAGGCCACGGGCAATGCGGTGCTGGACGGCGGCCCGCGCGACGTGCACATCTCTGCCAGCAACGGGAGTTACAACCTTCGCACTCATACGGGAAAGTTCTATCGCGTTGTGGGAACCACCGGCGCACGCTTCAAGGGGAAAAACGTGACGCTCACCTCGTCCAGTCCTCTGGCGTTTACCGGAAAGGAAGTGGAGCAGACCGGACCGGATGAGTACGTGCTCCACCATGCTTCGGTTACCTCGTGCGAGCTGCCGCACCCCAAGTGGACTTTCAATGCGGCAACGATCATTTTGCGCGTAGGAAATTCCGCGCGCGTTTACAACACCACGTTCCGGCTGAAGGGCATTCCCGTTTTTTATCTTCCTTATGCGGCGCCGCCGGTGGAGCGTCTGGGCAGGCAAAGCGGCCTGCTGCTTCCGAACATCGGCACCTCAAGCACGAAAGGCACGATCCTGGGCGATTCCGTTTATTGGGCCATCAACCGAAGCGCGGACGCGACGTTGGGCGCGGAGTTTCTCTCCAAGCGGGGATGGTCACTGCAAGAGGCCCTGCGCGTAGTACCCAGCCAGAAATCGTTCATCAACTTGAATTATTTTCAGGTGCTCGATCGCGGAATTGCCGGGACCGACGCGAGCGGAAAACCCACGACCATCGATCAAGGCGGTGAAGACATCAAGCTGAATGCGGAGAGCGAGTTCGCACATGGAGTGCGCGGCGTGGCTACGCTGAACTACCTCAGCTCGTTTATTTTCCGTCTGGCTTTTACTGAGAATTTTTCCCAAGCCGTCAACTCTGAGGTGAAGTCTGACGCCTTTCTCTCGAAGAGCGTCAACGCATTTTCTTTGAACGCGTTTACTTCGCGGTATCAGAACTTCCAGAGCACTGTTCCCGACGACGTAATTACCATCCTGCACACGCCTGGCGTGGAGTTCTCCGGCGTCGATCAACCAGTGCTGGGCTCGTGGGTTTACGGAGGGTTTGATGTGGACGCGGAAGGGCTGCGCCGCAGTGAACCAAACTTTGTCACCAGCGGTCTGGCGGGCCGCTTTGACCTGGATCCCGATCTCTCCCTGCCGCTCCTGGTGAATGGCTGGACCCTTCGCCCCGAGGTCCAGTTGCGCAACACGGTTTACAGCCAGCAGCAGGCTCCGTCGTCCTCACAATCCGAAGGCACGGCCGTGACGAACGTTCTCAACCGGCGCCTGATTGATGCGACGTTTGAGCTGCGTCCACCTGCCTTGATCAAGGTTTTTGACCACACCATCGCGAACAGGAAGCTGAAACATACCATCGAACCGCGGATGACATATCAGTACGTGAATGGCATTGAGGACTTCTCACGCACCATCCGTTTCGATTTGCGCGACATCCTGAGCAATACCAATGAAGTCGAGTATGCGCTCACGCAACGCCTTTACTTGAAGCGCGCGAAGGATGACTGCGCAGAAAGCAATGCCGCGGCCGGCCAGCCTTCCAGCGAAACTCCGCAAGCCGGCGCCTGCGCGCCCGCCGGAGCCGACGAATTTCTGAGCTGGGAGGTGAAGCAGAAGTACTTCATCGATCCTAACTTCGGCGGGGCGGTGATCAATGGCCGGCGGAATGTGCTGTCTACGACGGTGGATTTCGCCGGAATCGCCTTCCTGACCGACCCGCGGCGGTTTTCGCCGATCGTCTCCCGCATCCGGATGCGCACCACGGCCAACAGCGACATGGAGTGGGAACTGGATTATGACACTAAGAAAGGCCGAATCAACGCCAGCACGTTTTATTCGCGAGTGCATTTTGGCGACTTCTTCGTGGAAGCAAGCCACGCTTATCTCCAGGTTCCGGGCGAGATTGTAACCAGTCCCACCACAGGCCTGCCCTTGCCGCAGTGCAGCCAGAACCGGCTGAACCAGTTAGGCTGCGTGCCTTCGGCCTTTAATCAGATACGGGCGCTGCTCGGGTATGGCAGCCCCAGCAAAAAAGGCTGGAGCGCTGCCGCCAACGTGGGCATCGATTCCCAGTTCAAACTGGTGCAGTACTCCGCCGCGCAGGCCGCCTACAATTGGGACTGCTGCGGGCTGAGCTTTGAATACCGCCGCTTCTCTCTTGGGCCAGCCGTGCTCCGCAACGAGAACCAATACCGCTTTGCCTTCACGCTGGCAAATATCGGAACATTTGGGAACTTAAAGAAGCAGGCCAGATTGTTCTAGACAGCGGCTGTTTGAGTCCCGAAAGGCCCTGTCCTTTGTAGGAAAGTCTCAGGTCAATGCCTGTTTGCAATCGCAGCCATTTAAGCGATAATTGCCGCGAACCTGCGCGATTTCGCGGCAATCTTACGCTGTGTCCCGACTGCATGAGCACCACGGCCATTTCAAAACGAATCTCCCGGACCTCCACGCGGCCGCTGCCGGTGATTGCTCATTTTGCGAACGATAGTGCGTGTGAGCGCTATTTCCACGAAGTGCAGCGGTTTCGCCGCGTTCAGATAGAAGCAAACGCTTCGCCGGAAGATGCCGAGCGCGTGGTGCTCATCTCTAAAGAAGAGTTGATCGAGCAGCACTACCGCCAGCTTCGCGTTCCCAACACGCGCGTGCTGGCCCTTTCCGATCGCCGCTTTCACGATCCTCGGAACGATGGCGCAGTTTACGCTTACCTTCCGTCCAATGTTCCGGAGGCGCTACTGGAGCGCATGGTAGACAATGCACTGGACCACATTCATCTCATCCATTCCCGGCAGGAGGTCAATGAGCGGCTCGCCAACGCAGGGCAGGAGATCCACGAACTGAATCAGATCGGGGTGGCGCTCTCATCGGAACATGACCCCGAGCTGCTGCTCAACCTGATTCTTACAAAATCCCGCGAGTTCACGCGCAGTGACGCGGGATCCATCTACCTGGTGGAAAATGTCGCAGGCCCGGACGATCACCAATCGCTGCTCTTTAATCCTGCGCCAGGCGAGATCGCTCCCGGGCTGGCCGCCGGCGAGCAGGAGCCGCCTCAGCGGCTGCGTTTTATGCTGGCGCAGAACGACACCGTGGAAGTGCCGTTCCGCCAGGTCACCATGGAGATTGACGAGAACTCGATCGCAGGCTATGTGGCGCTGACCGGCGAGATCGTCAACATCATCGACGCTTACGAGCTTCCTTCCGATGTGCCGTACGCGATCAACCGCAAGTTCGATGAGGATTCAGGCTACCGCACACGCTCGATTCTGGCCGTGCCGATGCGCAACCAGAAAGAGAAGATTATCGGCGTGCTCCAACTCATTAACGCCAAGCGCGACTTTTCCGTCCGGCTCGATTCGCCGAAAGAGGTGGACCGGCAGGTGGTTCCGTTTTCGCCGCGTCAGCAGGAAATCGTGCTCTCACTTGCCAGCCAGGCCGCGGTAACTTATGAAAACAGCCAGCTTTACGAGGACATTCACCGGCTGTTCGAGGGCTTTGTGCGCGCCGCGGTTACGGCGATCGAAACCCGTGATCCCGCAACTTCCGGGCATTCGTTTCGCGTAGCCAACCTGACTGTGGCTCTGGCGGAAGCTGTAGATCGAACTGCCGATGGACTCTATGCACCTGTCCGCTTCACGCGCGACCAGATGCGGGAGATCCGCTATGCCAGCCTGCTGCACGACTTCGGCAAGGTGGGCGTAAGAGAAGAAGTCCTGGTAAAGGCGAAGAAGCTCTATCCCGCGCAGATGGATTTGATTCAGCAGCGCTTTGCCTTCGTACGCAGGACGCTGGAAAAAGACATCCTGGAATCGAAGCTCAATTACCTGGCGCGGAAAGGCAAGCCGGAATTTCCGGTCCTGGAAAAGGATCTGAACGAGCGGCTGGCGCGCACCCTGGCTGAACTTGATGAACATCTGCTGGAAATCACGCGAGCCAATCAGCCTTCTGTTCTTCCTCATAATGAGTCTGCGATCCTGGAGGCAATCTCACGCGTGCAGTACGCGGATCTGGACGGTTCGTTGAAGCCTCTGCTCACGCCGGACGAGGTGAAGCTGCTCTCGATTCCGCAAGGATCGCTCGATGAAGAGGAACGCCTGCAGATCGAGGCCCACGTGGTACACACCGTGGCGTTCCTGAAGCAGATTCCATGGACCAGCGAACTGCGCAACGTGCCGGACATTGCGCGGGGCCATCATGAAAAGCTGAATGGAACCGGATATCCCTACAAGCTCTCCGCGCCGGAAATCCCGCTGCAAACGCGAATGATGACCATCTCGGACATCTTTGACGCTCTGGCTGCCGCCGACCGTCCGTATAAGAAAGCGGTTTCGGTGGAGCGGGCGTTGGAGATCCTGGAACTCTCCGTGCGCGAAGGCGAGCTTGATTCTGCATTGTTTGCCGTCTTTTGTGAAGCTGAAATCTACCGCCGCTGGAAAGTCGAGGCGCCCGCCTATTGATTTCCTCAGTTGTGCCCGCAACAGGTAAAGTAAGATAACTGCTCCGGAAAAATCATGAAGGACTTCTATATTGCCGATTGCTCCCGTTGCGAGAACCAGGTGATCACTTCTTCGTTCGTGGTCACGTCGAAACAGGTGAAGCCGAAGAAGACGGGCGAGCTTTATCTTGCGCTGACTCTGGCCGATCGCAGCGGCCAAATCGAAGCCAAGATGTGGGACAACGTAAACACAGAGACCATCAACAGCTTTGAGCAGGACGATTTCGTAAAAATCCGCGGCCTGATTAACCGCTTCAATGGACGTTTTCAGCTCACGATCCACAAGATTCGAACCGTGCAGGAAGCGGAAGTGGACTTCAGCGATTATCTCCCGCGCACGCCCAAGGACATCGGGGCGCTGTGGAGCACGCTGGCCGGTTTTGTCGAGAGCTTTCGCGATCCACATCTGAAAGCCCTGATTCAAGCATTCATGTCCGATCCGCAGATTGAGCAGGCATACAAGAGCGCTCCGGCGGCCAAGTCACTGCATCACGCATTCATCGGTGGACTGCTGGACCACGTGGTCTCGTTGTTTCAGTTAGCCGACCTTGCGTGCCGGAATTATCCCGAGTTGATCAACCGCGATCTTCTGCTGAGCGGCGTCTTTCTGCACGACATCGGCAAGGTGCATGAACTGAGTTTTGCGCGCAGCTTCACCTACACCACGCGCGGGCAGCTCCTGGGGCACATGATTATTGAACTGGAAATGCTGCAGGGGAAGATTGCTCAAGTCCCTGGCTTTCCCGAGAAATACAAAACGCTGCTGGAGCACCTCATCATCAGCCATCACGGAAAATATGAGTTCGGCAGCCCCAAGATGCCGATGTTTCCTGAGGCGCTGATGCTGCACTATCTCGACGATCTCGATTCCAAGATGGAGAGCATGCGGGCCCACTTTGAGCGTGAGATCGGAATGGAGAATCCCTGGACCGGTTACAATTCTTCGCTCGCTC
>DATEGH010000266.1:0-19367 GCA_035280185.1 Terriglobales bacterium | reverse complement strand
GGCTGATGAGCCCACGGCTCCGAGGACGGATGAGTGTTGGTCCCAGAGTAAACGCATGATGCTTGCTCTTCTGGAAACCGTGGTCCACGTAGTAGCCGGGGCCGAAGTGAAACTGAAGATTGGGAGCCGATGAGTCTTCACGAGTGCGGATAAACCCGCCGGCCTCGGCCACATTCGAAGTCAACATGCCATCCTTGAAGACCATGTAACGGGCCAGGCCGGAGAGCGTCTCCGCGTTGAGCAAGCTGATTGGCTGAGTGCATTGATAGGCGACCGGAACTGCCGCATGGTCCTGAAGATTTGCGCCGACACCCGGCGAATCGAGCAGAACGGGAATCCCCAGGTCGCGAAGGCGTTCTGCCGGCCCGATGCCCGCCAGCATTAGCAACTGCGGCGAGCCGATACTGCCCGCACAAAGAATGATCTCGCGCTCTGCGTGTTCCTGTGCGCTGCCGTTATCCTCCTGAAGGCTCACTGCCACCGCGCGCTTCCGCTCAAAGATGATGTCAAATACCTGAACACCGGTCTTTACTTTCAGGTTGGGGCGGGACATCGCCGATTTGAGAAAAGCGTCGGCAGCGCTGCAGCGCTTGCCATTGCATTGTGTGATCTGGTAATAGCCGAAGCCTTCCTGGGAGTCGGCGTTGAAATCGGGATTGCGCGGGAAACCGCATTGTTCCGCGGCCTCGATGAATGCTTGCGAGAGCGGATTCGGGCTACGGAGATTGCTGACCACAAGCGGGCCGCTGTCGCCATGGTGTTCTGAAGCGCCATTTTGCTGCTTCTCAGATTTCTTGAAGTAGGGCAGAACGTCTTTGTAGCCCCAGCCTGGGTTGCCCAGATCGCGCCAGCCATCGAAATCGGAGCGATGACCGCGTATGTAGATCATGGCGTTCATGGAGCTGCTGCCGCCGAGCATCTTGCCGCGAGGCCAGTACAGATTGCGATTTCCGAGCCGGGCTTCCGGTTCGGTGTAGTAAGCCCAGTCGCACGCGGTCTTGAACAGTTTGGAGAACGCAACTGGAATGTGGCATTCCTTGCGATTATCCGGACCACCCGCCTCTAAAAGCAGGACTTTGATTTTGGGGTCTTCGCTCAGGCGGCTGGCGAGCACGCATCCGGCTGAGCCGGCGCCGACAATGATGTAGTCATACATACGCGCAGCTCCGGTAGATGAGAGATTCTAGCGCGACTTGTCTCCTCTTTGGACAAACCGCGATGCTTTTAGTTAGCTTGAGCGCCTAATGGGATTAAAGGTCATATGCTGGGCGGAGCTGCCGTTACGCTTTTTCCATGAGGCAAACAGCTCGGTATAGGAATCTTTGATGTACTGCTGGTCGGAGATCCCGAGCGCACGCGCCGTTGCATCGATCCATTCCGGCGGCCCTTCAATCTCTCCGAAGTTGCCGATAGGAGTCTCATCGAGCACAACGTGGCCCTTCCCGTCACTCCACTCACTGCGGAATTTCTCATAAATGAAAGTAGGGGCAAATCCCAGGCAAGCTAATATTTCGGCCATTGCGGGCCCATTCGCGATCGAAGTTTCAACCTCGCGCCGCACCTTATGGCGTTCGGAGGCGACGCTTTTATCTTTGTAGGTGAGTGTCGAGTTCGAACCGTACTGGCGGATACGGAGAAGAGCGCCGCGTGAGTGCAGCGGTTTGGCGGGCTGATCGTAAAGGGTGTTCATCTCGTGGGTTCGCTCGGTAATAAGGCGAAAGCCGACGGAGCGGAGTTTGCCGGCGAGGGATGAAATGTCGTCAATGCAGAATTTGATTTCGACTTCGGCAGGCATGGATTACGCGCGCTCCAGAGCCAGCGCCATGCCCATTCCGCCGCTCACGCACAAGGTCGCGACGCCCCGATTGGCTTTGCGCTTCAGCATCTCGTGCAGCAGCGTCACTGTGATCCTTGCACCTGTACAGCCAATGGGATGGCCAAGAGCAATAGCGCCGCCATTCACGTTCAGCTTTTCGTGATCGAGATGCAGTTCCCGGTCGCATGCCAGTACCTGGGCTGCGAAGGCCTCGTTCAACTCGATTAAATCGAAATCGCCAAGTTTCAGCCCGTGCTTCTCCTGCATTTTGGCCAAGGCAGGAACCGGTCCGATACCCATAGTGCGCGGATCCACACCCGCCGATGTTACCGCGACGACTCGCGCCAACGGCTTGAGATTATTCTTCTTTGCAAATCTCTCGCCGGCCAGGACGACAGCGGCGGCGCCATCGGTAATGCCAGAGGAGTTAGCTGCAGTTACGCTGCCTGTCTTGGAAAACACGGGCGAAAGCTTGGCCATTTTCTCCAAGGTCGCTCCTGGAAACGGATGCTCATCGCAGTCAAACAGCTCTTCACCTTTCTTGGCCTGGAGTCTCACGGGAGCAATTTCATCTTTGAACCGGCTTGACTTGATCGCCGCCTCAGCTTTCTGCTGCGAGCGTAAGGCGAACTGGTCCTGCTCAGCGCGCGAAATGTTGTACTGCTCGGCCAGTATCTCGGCAGTTTCGCCCATCACCAAGTTACAAAGCTGGCAGACGAAGCCATCGCGATACATGCCGTCCACCAGTTCCTGATTACCCAGCCGGTAGCCCCAGCGGCCGCCGTCGAGATAGTAAGGAACGCGCGACATGGATTCCGTGCCACCGGCAAGCACACATTCCATGTTTCCGGAAGCTATTTCCTGGAATCCGAGCCCGATTGCCTTCATCCCTGAAGCGCACGCCTGATTGACAGTGTAAGCCGGAATTTCCTTGGGAATGCCGGCGCGAACGGAGATCTGGCGAGCAGGGTTGGGGCCATTGCCGGCCTGGCGGGCGGAGCCGAAAATTGTTTCTTCGATTTGTGCAGAGGCAACTCCGGCGCGTTGGAGCGCCGCTTGCGCAGCTACTAACCCGAGATCCGGGGATGTCATACCGGCGAGTCTGCCGCCGAACTTGCCAATGGGCGTACGCATGGCCGAGAGAATGAATACAGGCTGCACGAAAGGGAAGACCTCCAAACCTTCAGTTTAGCAGCCGGATTAGCTGAGAACGGCTACCCTATCGACTTGTACTGCTCATCAATCTCAACCTGATAGCCGGCTACGAGCCGGTTGTTCTCATTGGCTAGACCGATGACGGCCATCAGCTCTTTGAAGATTTCGTCCGTCATACCCTTCTTGCGAGCGGAAACCGTGTGAGCGGCAATGCAATAGTCACATTGGTTCGTGACGCTCACGGCAACGTAGATCAACTCCTTCACCATTGGATCGAGCGCGCCCTCGCTCATGATCTGCTTGGTGTCTTCCCAGGTCCGCTTGAGCCGAACAGGATCATGCGCCAGCGCTTTCCAGAAGTTGGTGACTTTGTCAGTCTTGCGCGTGGCCATAATGTCGTCATAGACAGCCCGCACTTCAGGGCTGGCTTTCTCGTATTCGATGAAACCGAGTGTGGACATAATTTCCTTTAAGGGGTCAGCAGTACCTTGCCAGTGGTCTTTCGGCCTTCCAGATCGCGATGGCCCTGCTGTGCATCTTGCAATTTGTACCTGTGGCCAATCCGAAGTTTGAGATTGCCAGCACTTATCATTCGGAAGATATCGTTCGCGCGCTGCTCCAGCTCCTCTCTCGATGCGATGTAGTGGGTCAGGCTAGGGCGGGTGAGGAAGAGGGACCCTTTTTGTGAAAGCTTGATGGGATCAACCGGAGGAACGGCGCCGCTGGCGCCCCCGAAGAGCACCAGATAGCCGCGGGGACGCAGAACGTTCAAGTCCTGATCGAAGGTGCTCTTGCCGACGCCATCGTATATCACATGGACGCCATGGCCGCCGGTGAGCCGCTTGGTTTCTGCCTCGAAGTCCTGCCTGGTGTAAATGATTACGTCGTCGGCGCCGGCTTCGCGGGCAAGCTTGGCCTTTTCGTCTGTGCCGGCGGTGCCGATCACGCGCGCACCCAGGCTCTTGGCCATCTGGACCAGCAGCAGGCCCACGCCTCCGGCTGCGGCGTGAACCAGCACGACCTCACCTTGCTTCAGCGGATAAGTCGAATGCGTGAGGTAGTGAGCCGTCATTCCCTGGAGCATCGCAGCAGCAGCCTGCTCATCGTTGATCCCATCGGGAACCTTGACCAGACGGTCAGCCGGAACGGCAGCATAGTCGGCGTAGCTGCCGAGCACGCCGGTGTAGGCCACGCGGTCACCCGGTTTGAGCGACTTCACCTCGCTTCCGACCTCGGTCACAGTCCCGGACGCCTCCTGCCCATCTACAAAAGGAAGCTGCGCGGGATAGCGGCCCTCGCGGAAGTAGATGTCAATAAAATTCACGCCGATGGCGGCGATCTTGACCACGACTTCATTCGGCTTGGGTTTAGGGACAGCAATATCAACAAGCGTGAGAGCTTCAGGGCCGCCTGTCTTCTGTACTTGAATAGCTTTCATGATTTGCACCATGTCGGATCGCAATTCGCAGCGCCGATGAACGCTGATCATCTCCTGCAATAAACAGCGCAGAAATTGTAATTGGTGCGAGAGAGCGCCGCCACCGCCTGGTCGCTGGTCGTTCGGAAAGAGAAGGCTATTTAAAGCGGTTCGGAATGACAATTCGCTGGGGCTCAGATTCATCGAAATTGCGCTACACTGCTCCGAGCTGAAGCATGCCGCAAATTCCCAATCTCATTCATCTGGCGATTCCAGGATTCATCCTCCTGGTCATACTTGAAACCGTTGCTGATGCGGTGATGCGGCGTGATCTCTACGAACTCAAGGATACGGCCGCCAGCCTGACCATGGGCGTGGGTAATGTGCTGATCGGCCTGCTGGCCAAGTCCATCGTATTCGCGATCTTCACCTTGGTTCATAAGTTCGCGATCTTCAGTATCGGTTACCAGTGGTGGGCATGGCTGCTAGTGTTCTTCGCCGACGATTTCAGCTATTACTGGTTTCACCGCACCAGCCATGAGTGCCGTTTGTTCTGGGCGTCGCATGTGGTGCACCACTCTTCTCAGCGCTATAACCTGGCTACCGCGCTCCGGCAGACATGGACAGGAAGCTTCATGTCCTGGATCTTCTGGCTATGGATGCCGCTAGTGGGCTTTTCTCCTCTCATGGTGCTCACGATGCAAGCTATCAGCCTGCTCTACCAGTTCTGGATCCATACTGAGCTTGTCCGTACCATGGGATCGTTGGAAGCAGTATTCAATACACCCTCACACCATCGCGTGCACCATGGCGTGAATCAGCGCTATCTCGACCGCAATCACGCCGGAATCCTTATTGTATGGGACCGGATTTTTGGCACTTTCGAGCCAGAGCAGGAACGGGCGATTTATGGGCTCACTAAGAATATTGATAGCTATAACCCTCTACGGATTGCATTCCATGAATGGATCGATATCTGGCGTGACCTGGGCGAAGCAAGCACCCTTTCCGCCAAGATGGCAGTAGTGTTCGGACGTCCGGGAAGAGAAGCAGAGCAGGCGGCACGTGCCGCAAAATAGCCTTAAGGTGCGGCAGTTCGGGCCGCGATACTAAAGGATTCCTCTGGTTGACGCTCGCGGATATTCGAGAGTAGCATCTTGGAACTTCAGAGACTCACGATAGGACCGTGCCCGCGCTTCAAGTCCTGAGAGGAAATCAATATGGTCGTACCTGCCCGGCTCGCCTGGTTAGCCCTGCTGCTTGGCTTTGGATTCACATCACCACTTCATGGTCAGGCGCAAGCACGCGTCATGGTCACCCAAGCCATCAACAACCAGCAGCGTGTTGTGGTGCGCAACTCGCAGCATCCCCTCGCCCGTCCGGAATTTGAAATTAGTGAAATTGATCCCGCGCTTAGATTGCAGCGGATGCTGCTGGTTTTGACGCCGCCGGCAGAGCGGGAAGCGGAGCTCAGAGCATTTCTTGAGAGCCAGCACGATCAGACCTCCCCCAATTTTCACCACTGGCTTACGCCCGAGGAGTTTGGGGAGAAGTTTGGTCCGGCCTCTCAGGATATCCAGACCGTGACAACATGGCTCCAACAGCAGGGATTTACTGTTAACTCCGTAGCCAAAAGCGGCAGGTGGATTGAGTTCAGCGGAACGTCGGGTCAGGTTGAGAGAACGTTTCAGACGCTTATGGCGCAGTACGAGGCGGCAGGGCAACTCCACGTCGCCAATGCGCAAGAGATTTCTATCCCGCAGGCATTGGCTCAGGCTGTCGGCGGTATCGTTTCGCTGCACAACTTTCTGAAGAAGCCTCTGCTGGCCAGGGAGGGTCAACTCCGGCGCGAGAGCGATGGAACCTACAGCCAGATTGATCCAAACTTCACCAGCAGCCGCGGACTTCACGCACTTGGACCGGCGGATTTCAAAAAGATTTATAACGTTGTCTCGGCCGCGGACGGAACAGCTCAGACGATTGCTATTGTGGCGCGAAGCGACGTAAGTATCAGCGATACAAGCGATTTCCGGCAGCAATTCGGGGTTCCATTCCAGAATCCGATCAACATCATCAACGGCCCGGACCCGGGATTTGACTCCAACAGCCCCGACTCTGTGGAAGCAACCCTGGATGCTCAATGGGCTGGAGCTCTGGCTCCGCAAGCAGCTATCGATGTAGTGGCGAGCAGACCCACGCTAACAACTGATGGCGTGGATCTCTCTGCAGCTTACATCGTGGACAACAATATTGCGGGCATTATGAGCGCCAGCTTTGGTGAATGTGAGCGCGACCTCGGAGCCCCAGAGAATGCTTTCATCAGGGGATTGTGGCAACAGGCCGCGGCAGAAGGAATCAGCGTCTTTGTTTCCTCCGGCGACAACGGAAGTGCCGGTTGCGATGATCCTGGCGCAAATACGAGTGGGACAATCCAGGCCGTAAGCGGATTAGCGTCAACCCCTTTCAATACTGCCGTGGGAGGCACTCAGTTCAACGAAGGAACTACTCCGGCAACGTTCTGGTCTGCCACGAACAGTTTTGGGATTGAGTCAGCCATCGGCTATATTCCGGAAAACGTTTGGAATGAGAGCTGCGGTCCAGGAACCACAGCTTGTCCTGCCAATAGTGCTGGAATCACCGTGGATTTGTTCGCCGGCAGCGGGGGAGCAAGTACGCTCTATTCCAAATTAGACGCGCCCTGGCAGAATCTGAACGGAGTTCAAGTTGGAGATGGACAGCGCGACCTGCCGGACGTCTCTTTGACGGCTGCCGGCGGACATGATCCCTATCTGATTTGTCTGGGCGGAAGCTGTTCGGGGCCGCAGCCTGGGTTTTTTGGGATTGGCGGGACTTCCGCTTCGTCGCCTGCGTTCGCCGGCATTATGGCTTTGATCAATCAGAGCGTCGGCACAAGACAAGGACTTCCCAACTACCTGCTCTATAAGCTTGCCGGAGGAGAAAACTTTAGCGCCTGTAACTCCAGCGCGCGCACCAATCCCAGTGTGCCTGCCTCGGCGAATTGCATCTTTAATGATGTCACCAGCGGCACCAACGCCGTTCCGGGCGTGGCCGGCTTCGCTGCCGTCGCTGGCTATGACAAATCCACCGGCCTCGGTTCGGTCAATGTTGGCGGTCTGATCAGTGCGTGGACTGCGGCGGTTCCTACGCTGGCTGCGACCACCACCACATTGACGCCGTTTACCATTAGTGGCACGCATGGTGCACCCGTTGCAATTACCGTTCAGGTTTCCGGAAGTACCACTGCTCCACCTACGGGAGCAGTTTCTCTTCAGACCAGCAAGGCGAGCGCTGCGGGCGCCAACCTTCCTGCTGAATCGGTCTTGCTCAGCGGTTCGGCTTTTTCTGGCTCGATCTTCGATCTTCCCGGCGGTACTTACAGTTTGACTGCGAACTATTCGGGCGACGCTAATAATCGCGCCAGTGGGTCCATTCCAGTCACCGTGCAAATCTCTCCCGAAGCGAGTTCCACCGCTGAACAGATGTTCGGCATCAACAGCGCGGGTACTGCAATCATTCCGATTACCACTCTCCCCTACGGCGCTTTCATGAACCTGCACGCAGCTATTGCCGGCGCTTCGGGCCATGGCATAGCCACCGGTACCGTGACGTTCAAAGACGGAGCAGGCGCGATTGCCTCAGCCGGGGTCAACCAGAAGGGCGAGAGCGATCTCTTCTTCCTCGGGGCAACGCCGCCCACTGCTTTAACAGTCGGCGCCCACACGCTTACCGCGTCTTACGGAGGCGATGATAGCTTCAACACGAGTTCCTCCACATCCTTGAATCTCACGGTCACCAAAGGAAATCCTGCTGTCGCGGTCACAGCACAGAACACGACGGTTATTTCTGGGCAGCAGACGTCCCTTACTCTTGTGGTCGGCAACACCGGACCGATCCTACCTACCGGGACAGTGCAGCTCTTCGACGGGCCAGCGGCGATTGGCGGGTCGCTGACGATCCCGCCCGGAACAAACCAGGTCTCGGCGCAAGCAATTTTGAACTCCGATGGACCTCACAACATGACCGCGAGTTATTCCGGCGATTCGGTTTACAATGCCGCAACCTCGCAGCCCCTGGTGCTCACGATCACCGCGCCGTTTTCGATCGGTTCGAACACGCCTTCTCTGCTCGTGAACGCAGGACAGACCGCCACTTTTGGGCTCACGGTCACCAACGCGCTGCCGAGCTCATTCACCGGAGCCGTTGCTTTATCTTGTACCGCTCCCGCAGGAACAACGTGCAGTCTGAACCCCGCTTCCGTGAATTTGAGCGCGACCGCCACGCAAGTCCCTGTGACCCTGAGTGTGGCAACAACTCTTTCCGCGCGATTGAGACACTCGCCTTTTGGCGGCTTGAACTTTGCCTTTGCAGCCCTGTTCGCCGGCGTTCTGCTGACAGTGAAGCGCAAGCCTAAGCACGCCGCGATCGGTATGTTTGCACTCCTGTTTGTGATTGGTCTTAGCTCCTGCGGTGGTGGAAGCTCAGCCCCTCCGTTTCGCCCTCCCACAAACGCGCAAGTCGTGGTCACAGGTACGAGCGGCACACAGACGAGCTCGGTCAACCTCTCATTGACCATTACGCATTGATAGTCAGCGCGGCCAGAACAACATTCCGGAAGGGCTAAGCCGAACGACGGGTCATCACTTCTTCTTCGGCTTGATGGCTTCCCACATCTCGGGCGTGAGCCGGTCGCCGATGTAGTTGAACGATCCTGCACCCTGGAGCAGCGCGCCTCCGTCCATGGTGATGTGCTCACCATTGATGTAGCCGGATATGTCGCTGACGAGGAAAGCCGCGAGGTTGGCGAGTTCTTCATGTGTGCCGAAGCGACTCAATGGATTCTTTTTCGCTGCGAAGTTCTCCAGTTCCTTCATGGGCAGCAGCCGCGAAAATGCCCCTTCCGTGGGGATGGCGCCGGGAGCAATGGAGTTGAAGCGAATCCCTTTTTTGCCCCACTCCACCGCCAGGCTGCGCGTCAAGGCGAGAACGCCCGCCTTGGCGACAGCCGACGGAACGACATAACCCGATCCAAGCTCGGCATAGGTTGTGGAAATGTTCAGGACATTTCCTTTGCGACCTTCGTTCAGCCAGCGACGGCCGCAAGCCATAGTGGCATGAATGCTCCCCATGAGCACGATTCCGATCACGGCTTCAAACGCGCCTATCGAGAGGTCTTCGGTGCGAGCAAGAAAATTTCCCGCCGCGTTGTTCACCAGAACATCAAGCGGGCCATCCTGCCAGAATTCTTCGATCATCGCCTCGACACGGGTATGATCACGAACATCGCATGAGAATGTCTTAACTCTACCGCCGGTTGCAGAGCGCAGTTCTTCCGCGGCCTCTGTCAGCACCTGCTCGCGACGCCCGCAGATGTAAAGTGCGGCGCCCAACTCCAGAAAGCGTCGGCCCATGCTTTTGCCCAGCCCGGTTGCGCCGCCGGTGATCAGGATTCTTTTGCCTGCAAGTAGATTTTTCTCGAACACGGTTTCTCCTTGCCGTGAAATTCTAGCTTGAAACCATGGATCAGAGCTTCCGCACGGCAGCCAGAGGCAGGTCGTGCTCGATGGCCCACCGTTCCCATTCCTGGGCGTGGCGCTGGCGGAAAGCCCGCACCAGCTTCTCTCGGTCGGCTTTCTGAAGGCCCAAGCGAGCCAACAGGCGCTCAGCGAAATGCGGCTCGAGGGCCGCAACTGCGATCCAACCATCGCTTGCCTCATACAAGCCGTAGAGCGGGTGCGAGCCTCGCAGCATACCCTCCAGTGAGGTCAGGCCGGCTCGGACTGGCGCGGCCAATTCATCGGCGCACTGGTAGAGCGATACCGTTGCACAACCAGCTTCGCCTGTGCGCTCGCGATGGAGCAGCAGCGCGAGCGCAAGGGTGACGCAGCGCTCTGCTCCTGCAAGATCAACAAACAAAGTTGCCGGCAATTGCGGCGGAGTCGCCAACCCAGCGCTCGCCAGATAGGTCAAGTCGTGCCCGCTACGTTCCTGCAGCGGCTCCGGGTAGCCGATAATCCCCACGAAGCAAAGTTGCGGATGACGCGCATGCAGCGTTTCCCAGTCGAGCTGTAACCGGCGCAAAGCTGATGGCCGTGACGATGTCAGCAGGAGATCAGTTTCCGCCAATAAAGCCTCAAGTTGTTGCCGCTCATCCGCACTCTTCAAATCGAGCGTCATCACACGCTGACTTTCAGCAAGCGATTTGTACCACTGCGGTGCGAAGGTGCGGAGTGGATCGCCGGTAGGCGGCTCAACCTTCGTGATGCTCGCTCCCATGCCTGCCAAGCGCGACGCGGCAACAATCGCATTCATGTCTGAAACAGCTCCGAGGTGATTAACCCATTAGTCACGCCCGTCTGTGGTCAGAGAAATTGCCTTAATCCTACAGCTTTGGCCAGCAGAAGCTCTGACGCGCAGCATCCAACAAAAAACGTTCCCAGTTCCGGATCCGAGGTGTTCCCATGCTTCCTCAGAAACCACATCGCGCAGAGTGGCGACTTTGGAGCCTTCCATTAATATTGGCAGCTCTGGCGGGAACGATAGTGCCGGCACAGACCCGACAAAACAGTGTTGAGCTTTACGCCCAGGGCATTCGCCAATCCACGGTCGCAGATCAAATTCGCGCGATGGAGCAGTATCTGGCCGTCGCTGAAAACGGCATCTTGAAGCAGGATGCGCTGGAAGTCCTGATCTGGGACTATACACGCATGGACAGCGCCGGCAGAGTGAAGCAACTTGCCGAAGAGTTACGCGCGCTCAATCCCGGCAATCCAGTCGCGTTCGCAGAACTTGCCGGCGACCGGCAAGCGCCGGTGGAGGAGGGCAAATCGCGGCAGGAATCAGCGCCGAGAGCCTCAAGAGAGCGAATTGGGTCGGTGAGGTCTGCGCTTGTTGCGTTGGAAACTCTGCGTAAGCCTGAAGGCATGCAGGCGGGCGATTTCGCTGCGCTGCGCCGCCATGTTGAAGCAAAGCTTGAAGGAATGCTCGGACTTGCATATGTCAGCCGCGAGCAGTACCAGGAAGCGAAAACTCCATTGCAGCAGGCCGTGGCAAGCGACGCCCGCAATGCACAGTATGCGTATGGGCTCGGGCTCGCGCTGCTTTTGGCCAAAGACTCCGACGAAGGCGGGGCATTCTTTTATCTGGCGCGGGCGGCAGATTTGACTGAGGGAACTGCCGAAGGCCGGGCGATCGCCGAATTTGCCCGCAAGCGCTATCGCAAGACTGGAGGCAAAGATTCTGATTGGAATCGCTTCCTGCTGGCCGCAGCCTTGCCGGCAGAACGTCCTGAGCCGCCGGTTGTGGCCCATGCTCCAGCAGTGGCTGCTCCCGAAACCGGAAGTTCCGGCAGGCCTGCAACATCGGGGAACGCTGCGGGAACCGCCGCTGCCCGTGAACCTTCTAGCGCAGGTCATGGATCGAACACAGCGCCCTCCGGGTCAGCATCTGGAACGTCGATTGGGCTCGGCGCGGCTTCTACGACAAGCTCCACCTCAAGCCGAGGCTCACGCCCGAGCGAATCCACAAAATCGCAGGCGCCTCCCGCACTTCCGCCGACTTCGCGCAATGAAATCGCTTCCGCCGATGTTGGCCGCCAGCCGATGATTCCACCGCCGCCCAAGGAGCCAGAGATTGCTTCGCCCAACCCGCCGATCTCGTTGGGAATTCTGATCGAGACAGCGCTGCTGACCAACCGCAATCGTCCAAGCATCATTTCCACGCTGCGCGATGTAGTGCATCATCTTCGGCCTGGGGATGAAGCGGCGATCCTGGTGTTTAGCAACCAGCTCGATTTTGAGCAGGACCTCACGGCCAATGGTGAGTTGCTCACTGACGCAATGCAAGGTCTGCGTCCACGCCGGGGCTCCGCGCTGCTCGACGGGGTCGGATTCGCCGCAGGGCACTTGAAGCGCATCGGAAAGAACGCCAACCGCGTGCTGCTGGTGATCTCCGATGGCCGCAGTTCCAAGATGAATCCGGAGTCGCTCCCGCTCAGCGCCCAAATCAACGGAGTGCGGATTGATTGCATTGGTCTTGACGTGGACGGCGATTCCGGCAAGAGCCTGCTCGAGAACCTGGCATCCAGCACGGGAGGACAGGCCTCGTTTATCCAAAGTGCGCAGGATTTTCCTGTGGTTGCTTCAAGAATCACTTACGGTATGGGGCTCACCCTACGATAGCCGCTGCCATGAACTGAAGCGCTGAGTTTCCGGTATGCTTGTTGCATGCGCGTCCGCGTTCTTTTGTTTGGCCAGCTTAAAGACATCGTCGGCAAGGGTGAGGAACTGCTGGAACTTGGCCCGGAGTCGAACGTCGCGGCGCTGCTCGCCCAATATGCTGGACAATATCCGAGTTTTGAGCGGCTTGCCGGTTCGATTGCGTGCGCGGTAAACCAGGAGTACGCGCATGGAACGCAGATCCTTAGAGAAGGGGATGAGGTCGGTCTGCTACCTCCTGTGAGTGGCGGTAAGGAGGCACCCGTCAAAGCGAGCGAACTGCGGTCGGCCCATTGCACGATCGTGCGCGAGCCGATCGATCTTGCTGCTCTGCGAAGCCGGCTGGCCGATCCTGCCGATGGCTCGACAGTAATCTTTGAAGGCATTGTGCGCAACAACACTCGAGGAAGACGCACTTTATATCTTCAATATGAAGCATACGAAGCTATGGTAATCAATGAAATAGAGCATCTTGCTCAAGCGTCACTTGAACGGTTTAGGATTCGCGATGTCGTGCTGGTGCACCGGCTGGGTAGACTGGAGATTGGCGAGACCAGCGTCGCTATCGGCGTGGCTTCCGCACATCGCGCAGCCGCATTTGACGCGTGCCGCTGGCTGATTGATAGCTTGAAGAAGACGGTCCCGATCTGGAAGAAAGAATACTTTGAAGACGGCGCCGTGTGGGCTGATGGCGAACCGTTCCCGGAAGAAATTCGCCCGAATCAATAACTCTTAACGGCGGTTTGCATCTAAGCAGGGCAGAATCTCTGAATTGAGGCTATGAAACGAACCTGGGCTGTGCCCGAGCAGTTCAGCCTGATTATGTTTCTGCTGCTGGTTTCGCTTGCAACCACAACGCAGGCGCAACGCTCCTCTTCCGGCAGCAAGGATGAACCTACCTTTCGCGTTACCGTGCGATTGGTGAACGTCTTCACTACGGTCACAGACTCCCACGGCGCTCCCATTGCCAATCTGGGAAGAGACGATTTCCACGTGCTTGAAGACGGTATTCCACAGACCATTAGCGTCTTCGATCGCGAATCCGAACTGCCGCTGAGCATCGTGCTGGAGGTGGACACCAGCCCGAGCACTGAGCGCGACTTCAAACTGGAAGTCACATCGGCAAAAAAGTTCGCGCGTTCGATTGTCCGGCCCGTGGACCGGCTCGCGGTGTTTCAGGTGACCGAATACGTTGACCAGAAGACTGGGTTCACTTCCGACCTCAAGAGCATTGACCGGGGGATAGAGAACCTGCGGGTTGGCCCGGGTACGTCGATCTACGATGCGATCTTTCTTGGTTCCGAAGCCCTCATGGATCGCGAGGGCCGCAAAGTGCTGGTGCTGATCACGGACGGCGGGGACACCACCAGCAAGGCCAATTATCAGGCTGCGCTGAAGCGCGCACAGCAGGCGGAGGCCATCGTCTACAGCATCATTGTGGTGCCGGTTGAGGCCGACGCCGGCCGCAATCTAGGCGGCGAACACGCACTCATCCAGATCTCACACGACACAGGCGGAAAATACTATTACGCCAAAGATATCGGGGAGCTTGATCAGGCGTTTCACCAGATCAGTGAAGAACTCCGCACGCAGTATCTGATCGCGTACTATCCCAACCGCCAGCGCTCGGATTTTCCGTTTCGCCGCATTCAGGTGGAAGTGAACAAAAAAGACACTGACGGAAATACCTTTCAGGTGCGGCATCGCGCGGGGTACTACACCGCTCCGGCGAAGTAGCCATGTTCGCCAACTCAAATCCTGATACGAAAAGCGGCGGTTTCAGGCTACAATACCGGCATGCCTTTCCGTGGATCTGCTCCGGCCTTTGCCGGTAAAAAAACCGCCAAAACTCCGCCTCCAGAAGAAACCGGGATGGAAGCAGCCTACCTCAAGGCGCTGGGTGAGAAGCAGACCCCGGTGGTAGTAAAGTTGCACTCCGGCGAAAGCTTTCGCGGCTGGATCGAGTATTACGACGTGAACATGATCCGCCTCACCCGCGAAGGTTCGCCCAATCTGTTTATCTTCAAGCACGAAATCATGTACATCGCGGAAGATAACGGCCGGCGCACCCGCTGATGCCCATTTCGGGCCAGGAATTTGTTCAACCCATGCAGGAGTTGGCCCGCGACGCCGGCGCTCTGCTCATGTCGTTCTTCGGCAAAGTCGCCATCGAATACAAGGGCGACGCGGACCTCGTAACCCAAGCCGATCGCGCTTCAGAAAAGCTGATCGTGGAGCGTGTCCGCAAGCAGTGGTCGGACCATGATCTGCTCGGCGAAGAGGGAAGTCGTACTGAGACCGGGAGCGATTTCCGCTGGTACATTGACCCGCTCGATGGCACTACCAATTTTGCGCACGGCTATCCAGTGTTCTGCGTTTCACTGGCGCTGGAGTATCGGGGCGAACGCATCGCCGGTGTAATTTACGATCCCAGCCGGCAGGAGATGTTCAGTGCCGGTTGCGGGAGCGGGGCACAACTCAACGGCAAACCGGTTCACGTCTCGGGCACGCCGCGCCTGGCGGAGAGCCTGGTGGCAACCGGATTTCCCAGCCACAAGCGCCACAAGAACCCGAACATTCACTTTTACCACCAGATTACGCTGCGGTCGCACGGCATTCGCCGCGCCGGATCGGCTGCGCTCGACCTTTGCTATGTGGCTTGCGGCCGCTATGACGCGTTCTGGGAGTTCAACCTGAATCCCTGGGACACAGCGGCCGGCGTGCTGATGGTGGAAGAAGCCGGAGGCAAAGTCACGAACTTCAGCGGCGAATCATTTTCCATCGATAGCCGCCAAGTGCTGGCCACCAATAGCATTCTGCACGGGGAACTCCTGCACGAATTTCAGGAGATCTTTGCCGGACGCGTAGAAGGTGTACCCTCGGTGACGGCATACCTCGCAGAGCGGTAGTTTCTGCCGATCGTTTTCCGCCCATATTGCCCCGCTTTCACGCATTCTGAGCTATTGGATGACTTCCAAATGAATTTTTCCTGATTCCCGCAGCAGCTTACAACCTGTGCTCCTGAAAGCAACATCTCAGCCCGTGTCCCCAGAAGTGAGCACAATCATCTATGTTGGGAGCTCAGAAGTCGCCTTTCTCGTTCGTCGTTTCAGTTCTAGCCGTCACAACACTATTCGCATTCACGGGGTGTGGGAGTTCATCTTCGCCGCAAAATCCCGGCGGCGGAGCTCCGCAGGCTACGATCGCGTTTGACGCACAGCCCGCGACGATCAATCAAGGGCAGAGCACCACCATCAGTTGGCAGGCTACCAACGCGAGCACAGTCTCCATATCGCCATCCGTGTTGCCCGCGGGCCAGGCTTACCCGATGAGCGGGACAGCACAGGTTTCACCTTCCCAGACCACGACCTATACGGCGACTGCGACGGACGCGAGCGGACGTGTGGTTGCTTCGTCCGTTACTGTGACTGTGGTGCCGGCCAACTCCACGCCGTCAATTACTCTTAGCATCTCGCCGCAGGTAGTCGCGGCAGGTCAAACCGCTACCATCACGTGGCAGAGCGCGAACGCTACTTCGGTGACAATAACCCCGTCAATTCTTTCTGAAGACACTACCGCACTCGCTCTTTCCGGTTCTGACGTTATCGTTCCGACCGCAACAACCACCTATAAGGCAGTTGCGACCGGAGCAGGTGGGG
Source organism: Terriglobales bacterium (assembly GCA_035280185.1). Taxonomy (GTDB): domain Bacteria; phylum Acidobacteriota; class Terriglobia; order Terriglobales; family Acidobacteriaceae; genus Angelobacter. The sequence goes on along the minus strand of DATEGH010000266.1, from coordinate 3,086 downwards.
CGACTGCTCAAGCCACGGCAACCGTAAGCATGATGACCGTCAGCCTCACCGCTTCGCCGAGTACGATCGCTGCGGGACAGAGCGCGACATTAACTTGGAATAGCAGCCCGGCGAATGGAACGAGCGTGAGCATTGACCAGGGAATTGGACCACAGACTGCGCCTTCCGGCAGCATAACTGTGAGTCCGGATGCGACTACCATTTACACGATTACCGCAACCAACGGAACAGCGATAGCGACCGCTCAGGCTACGTTGAACGCTCCTCTTTCGGTCACGCTCACTGCGAAGCCGGCCAACATTACACCCGGACAGCAATCCACGCTCACATGGAACGCGCGGGGGGCTACTTCTCTCACCATTGATAATGGAATCGGCTCAGAAACCGGGGCCCAAGGCAGTGTGCCTGTATCACCCACGCAAACTACCACTTACACCATCACCGCTGCGGACGCGGGTGGCCATACCACAACCGCGGCAGCCACTGTTACCGTCAGCACCAATACGGGACTCCAGACGATCAAGCACATCATCTTCATGCTCCAGGAGAACCGCAGCTTCGACGGCTACTTCGGCCAGCTCCAAGCGTATGCCAGCCAGAAAGTTCCCGGGTATCAGATCAACGCGGGCTACGATCCCACTATCTTGTTGCCACTGATCGGCGGCGGCACAGGGCATCCATTCCACGAACCGACGGTGCAAACGGAAAACCTGACTCCAAGCTGGAATGAGAGCCACTTTGATATCGATCAGCAGAAGGACGGCTCGTTCAAAATGGACCGGTTTGCGCTCACGGGAAATTCCGTCACTCATAATTTCGATGCACATGGGCTGAGAGCCCTCGGCTTCTACGATCAGACCGATCTGCCGTACTACTATGAGTTGGCCACTCAGTTCGCCACCAGTGACGCATTCCATTCCTCTCTGCTGGCCAATACAGTACCCAACCGTCAGTTCATGTTCTGCGCCACCTCCCAGGGCAGGATCTTTCCTTCACCGGCTGGACACCCGCAGTGGACGTGTCCAACCATCTTTTCCAGCTTGCAAAATGCGGGAATAAAGTGGGGCTACTATTATTCCAGCGGGATCTTGCTGGCGCAGTTCACAGATTGGAACAATCCTGCTATTGCAACAAGGACATCGAGAATACAGAACCTTTTCAACGTCCTTGCCAGCCCTACTGCTGACCAAGACCTGCCTTCAGTGGTCTTCATCGAAAATGGAGATGACCCGAACGCACCTCCTGGGACGAAACCGCGGGATTTTGACGAGCACCCTGACGCAAACATTCAACTTGGGGCAGCCTACGTCAAGAGCATCATTGATGCCCTTATGGCCAGTCCTGCTTGGCACGATTCAGTGTTCATCCTGGGATATGACGAAGGAGGCGGGCTCTACGATCACGTGCCGCCGTTTACCGTGGCGGCTCCCGATAGTACGCCTCCCGCGCTGCGGCCCGGAGACATGCCTGGGGATTTCACCCTGAGCGGATTCCGGGTGCCGCTGACCGTGGTTTCTCCTTGGGTCAAACCGCATTTTGTCTCACACACCAACCGCGAGCTGACGTCGATTCTGAAGCTGATTGAGACACGCTTCGGCCTGCCGCCGCTGACAGCGCGCGATGCCGCTGCCGACGACATGACAGAGTTCTTCGACTTTGTAAACGGCCCGGCGTTGCTCACGCCACCTCCGTTGCCCGCCCAGCCCACGAACGGGCTGGCTGACCAGACCAAGGAGGCGCCGCCGCAGTAACGAAAATTCCAACTTGCTATCACAGCGCGCAGCTTTTTCTTCTTCATCCCATCCTCCAGAAGAGATAGCTGCGCGCTTTCTTTTTGATTTCCTGCGAGTCGGATTCCGCTCAGGCTTTTTCACCTGCATTAAAATGCTACGGGGAATACGACTGAATGAAAAAAATAGTCGAGCGTGAGCGAAACAAGAACTACTACCGCGTGCTGCACGTGCCCATTTGGATTTGGGCCTTCTGGATTCTTCCTGGAAATCTCACCGCTGACTTGTATGCCCATGGTCCGGACCGCCGGCACTGGATCTGGCTGGCAATCGTGGCCGCTGTTTGCGCGTGGCGCGGCTATGTGGGGCGGCTACCCGGAGGGGAGCCGCGGCCGTACATCACGCATTACGGAGAGGACAAACCGAATCTTTGGTATCGCGTGATCTGCTACACCACCGCGTGGATCGATCTGCTGGTCCCGTTCACCATCAATTTGGCAGGGCTGGCCGTTTTCTTCTTCACTGGAAGATACTTGATCAACCATCTGTACGCGACTGCCTATTACGCGCTGGCCACGGTCATCATTCTTGCCACAATGCTCGGCATCACGCCACGGGCAAGGCGCTCCACTCGAGGTGAAGGCGAGGAAAAGGGCTGGTTTTACGTTGCCGTCTGGACCGTTGTCCCCACGCAGCTTGTCGGCTGGGCCATGTGGCGGCTGGGCAACTGGTTCAACCTTTCGCCGACTGCGCTCGGTGAGCTGCGCCTGGGCGCCTTTCTGTTGGTGGCTGCATTTTTCTTCGCGCTTGGCTATGCCGGCAAGCTGCCCCGGACGGCGCGGTACATTGTTCCCGAAGGCACAGTCTCAGATATGGAGGTTTCAGCCGGGATTTGATTTTGAGCCATGACCGATAATCACTCGATAATTATCCTGGTCAGTCATCCCTCCCGGGACCCTCCGGAGATTGCGCCTCGCTGCCGTTGAAACGGCCGGCTACTCTCAACTGCCCTTTCCGTTGCAGATCTCTTCCTTTCTGCAACTAAATTTCTCCAGCGGTGTTTGCATGATAACCAGTTAGTTAATACCCGTGCAGGGCCGGTTCTCTGAGCAGCACCGGTCCACGCGGGAGCATCACAGCAAGTGAATTCGCCGCTTCCGTCTAACTCTCCAAGAAGGATGAATCGCATGAAGAAGATCTGGTTTTTCATTTTGAGTTTGGCCCTGACTGGCGTATTCCTGCAGGCACAAACGAAGGATAAAGATAAGGACAAGGACAGCCAAAAAGCACAAACAGCGGCCGCTAAAGATGAAGCGGCTGAAAGAATGGTGCAGATCACTTCCGGCCCGACAGTCG
>DATEGH010000265.1:0-12148 GCA_035280185.1 Terriglobales bacterium | reverse complement strand
CGCCTAAAGGCAGATAGCGAATTTCGGCATAGTTTGGCGTGCTTCCTGTAACGGCGCCGCTGCTGCTGGCAAAATCGCTCACTGCGCGCAGGTCGCTGCGATTGATCAGCGGCGCGACGTTGCGCACCGTCTTCGCTTCGTTCTTGATGTCCACATAGTCTTTATAGGTCAGAAAGTAGGGCCGCATACCCTGGTGTTGGCCGACAACCGCGGGAATTTGCCCGCCCCAGACAAAGATGATGTCCTGCCCGATGTTGGCCATGTTCTTCACCTGGCCGGAGCGGAACCCTTCTCCCAGGCCAACCAGCATCAGCAGCGACCCGACGCCCCAGGCAATGCCAAACATGGTCAGGAATGAGCGCAGCTTGTGCGCCCACAGCGTGCGCAACACCTGACCGCAAATGTCCAGGGCCATCCTCATTATTACTGTCAGCTAATACGCTGCGCGAGGAACGAAGGTTCCACCCGATTTAGACCTCAAACGGCAGGAAAAGTCACCCTTTTGAATCGACTTCAGAGCCCGTACTGTTCGCCGTGAGCGGCTTCAAAAACTTCATACAACCGCCGGACTCTCTGGTCTCTCTCATTCTCAGGTGCTTGCGCCGGCTTGGGTTTTTCACCGTCAGGCTGGTAGCATGCATTTCTCGCAGGCATGAAAGACGCAACGAATGCTCCGCTACCTGGCATTAATCTTTTGTGGAATCGCAGTGGTCGCTACAGCTCCGGCCTATGCGCAGTCATCAGCCCAGGGAGAGCTGAACGTTCAGGCGGTGGTACAGGGTTCCGTCGCGCTCGTCAATGTGGACGGAGAATGGAAAGTCATCGTGGCGAACGCGCCCGACCGAGCGGAGACGCATGGATCGTTGCAAGCTTCGTCTCAGCACCGCGCGGCGGCACAGGCAAGAAATCACTCCGACTCGTACGTGAAAGAACTGCCCAGAACCAGAACCAAGAACACAGCCATTTCCCCGCGATGATAGAGTACCAGCCATGCCGCGGGTGCGCGTCAACGGGGTTGAGCTGTTTTATGAAGAGTCCGGCCGCGGGCCTGAGCCTATCGTCTTTTCCCACGGCCTGCTGATGGATCACTCGATGTTCGAACCGCAACGCGCCGCGTTTGAGAGCCAATATCGAATCATCGCTTACGATCATCGCGCGCAGGGTCAGTCGCAAGACCCGGGCAGCGGCTATGACATGGAAACGCTCGCCAATGATGCCGCTGCGCTGATCGAAGATCTCCATGCGGCCCCCTGCCATTTCGCCGGCCTCTCTATGGGAGGGTTTGTCGGCATGCGCCTTGCCTCAAGGAGACCCGAACTGGTCCGCTCTCTCACTCTCATGAACACAGGCGCAGCCGCCGAGCAGTGGTGGAACCGCTTGCGTTATGGAGTATTAGCCAGGTTGGTCACGGTAGTCGGGCCGAGCCCGTTCATAGGAATTGCGAAAAAGGAGTTGTTTGGCCGGTCCACACGCGCCAGGCGCGACCCACAACAACGCGCGATGCTTCAATCGTGGACAGCAAAGCTCAAGAAACGTCCGCGCAATGTCGCGCAATCGCTGCGGGGCGTGATGAATCGCAAGGAAGTTTCCCAGGACGAGCTTCGTTCCATCCGCTGCCCCGTGTTGATCCTTGCCGGTCAGGAAGATATTGCTCAGCCGCCAAAGTATTCTGAGCAGTTGGCACGCGTAATTCCGAATTCCAGGCTGGTCAGAATCCCTTCATGTGGGCATAGCAGTTCACTGGAATCGCCGCTGGAAGTGGCGGAAGCAATCCGTGCTTTCCTCGTCACTACCCGGGCCAAGGGAACCGGAGTTAACAAATAAAAACGCAGGCCCGAAGACCTGCGTCTGATGCACAAGCAGCGCTTTTATCGCGGTGATGCAGCCGCAACTGACGTTGCCGCCGCTTCCGCCAGAATCCGGTGGTGGATGGTGAACAGCGCCAGTTCCAGGCGGTCAGAAACGCCGATCTTGTCATACACGTTGCGCAAGTAATTCTTGATCACCTGCTCCGTGGTGCCGAGCTGCGTGGCGATCTCCTTGTTCTTATAACCCTGTACGATCAGCGCAACGATCTTGAGCTCCTTGGCTGTAAGGCGGTCGCGGACGCGCGCTCCCACCAGGTCGTTCTCGGCTGTCTCCTTGCTTTCCTGCGTGTCCTGCACCCAGGTTTCGCCCTTGGATACTTTGCGCACGCACTGCACCAGCGATTCCCCGCTTACATTGCGATAGATCACGCCGCTGATGCCGCTGGCCAGATAGTGCCGCGAGTCCTGCCCTGTATCCGCGATCAGGACAAGACGCGTCTTGTATTTGCGGGAAGTCTCCACGATTTGCTGAAGGTTGGGGTAAATTTCCGTGCTGAAGATGACGACCGTGGCGTGGAATTTCTCCAGCGCCATCATCAGTTTCTCAGCATTTTCGGCTTGCGCCACAATCCGCAGATCGTCTTCCACGGCCAGGACTTTTGCCGCCCCGGTGCGGAAGATCGCCTGGTTATCAGCCAAAATGATCTTCAGCATCTATTTACTTCCTCTGCCCGCTTTGCGGATGAATTTGTACTGGTCAATGACGCAGGCAACGCCGTTCTTTTTCTTTGCCCGGCTGGAGTTGGCGGAAGCTGCCGCTGCCGTCTCCTTGCGCACCACGCGCCCGGAGCAGCGGACTTCGACGTCAGTAGGTGTACCCAGCACGTTGGCTGGAAGAGTGATATCGAACTCGATTGCCGAACCTACGCTGAGGTCCAGATCGGCCATGATGTACACGCCGGCAGAGCTCATGTCGGCCGTGGTGCCGGCATCGTCGCCCTGCTTGCCGTGGATCTTGATCGGCAGTTCGAGGGGGAATCGCTTCCCTGTTCTTGATTCTTCTGACATTTGCCTCCCTCGCAAATACCTGACCCCCCGGAGTGAAATGAGGGGCATTTTTCCTGTGTGGAGAAGAATGTCAGGTTTATACCACGAAAGAGCGCACGAGAGTAGATGGTTCATCTACTTAGATACTAGAAAAAGGGCGAATCCATCGCCCTTTTCTCTTCGATGCCCGAAATTGCGGTGATTGCCTGTGTTCAATCTGCGGTAAACACCCCAGTCAGGGCATAACCAACAATCAGTCCGGCGATCCCGAGGACTCCCGAAGCAGCCAGCAAGTGCTCCCGCAGGTTGCGCTTCAAGTCGAGCCGTTCGCGAACGCTGTGGCGCAGCTCGGAAACCGAGTTATGGAGTTGGCGTCTCTGGTCAGCGGCACGTTTTTCCAGTACATCTACCGGGATTGCGGAGTTCATGCGGTCCTCGCTTCATTCTGGATCCAGACCTGGTCCTGTTTCAGCACGCTCAGGGTACGCGCGGGCGCCACGCCGCCCGCCGCTCTGGTTTCGCTATAGGCAAACCAGCCAACGATGATCCCTCCAATCAGGTATGCCCCGCCGACAATCAGCGCCGCCCAGAACCAGCCAAAGCCGGTGGGCATCAGCCAGCTATGGATCAGAGCCACCAATGCAAACGAAAGAATGATCCACGAGGCCAGCAGCAGGGCCGCCGCGCCCAGCAGCAGCGGAACCGTGTACTTCCACGTGCGCAGCTTTTCCTTGATTTCCGCCTGAAGCATGGCCACGCGCGTCTGGATAAAATCTTTTACTTCCGCCTTGGTTTCCGAAAGTACGGTGCCGAGAGATTTTTCATGATGCATTTCGTTATGCACGGCTCGCCCTCCTGATTCTAAGTAATACACCGACAAGGAAGCCCGCGGCCCCGGCGGCCAACGCCACCTGCAGCGGATAATCGCGGGTGGCTCGACGCGCCCGAACATCGGCTTCCCGGAGTTGGTGTCGCGCTCGTCTTCGCAGATCGTGGAGCCGCTCGCGCAAAACCCTTCCCCATTCTTCAGCGCGCGACGCTGCGACTTCACCAATCTCCTGCGCGCGGGCTTTTGCTGCCTCTCCGATTTCCTGCGCGCGGGCTTTGGCCTTGTCGCCCATGCCTCGGCTGTCTCCGCTGGTACGTAGCCGGTCGCCGATGTTGCGGACCGCAGCCACTGCCTTGCCTAGTGTCGCGCCCGCCTGTCCGGCGCGCTCCTCAAGAGGCGTCTTGGCGGCGGTTACTGTTTCTCCTTCGGCCGGCAACTCCGGAGTTGCGGGATAGGTATCGAAGTTCGGAATATCGGAACTCTTGTGCAGTGCCTCAGCCATAGTGCGGTTTTCCTCCATCTCGGTCAGCGCTCCCAGGGACAGGGACAATAGATAGGATGTTGAATTAAGACGCGGCGTTTGCAGGGTGTTAGGGATTCCCGAGTTGGCGAAGCTTTAGGGGTGTTGAGACCATTCGGGCCGCCTTAATTGTCCTAGGGGCTGTTGCTAGATTCGTGCTATGGTTCCTGCCGCAGTTCCGGTGAGGGTTCTCGTGCGTAAGTGGTCCAAGCCAGCATTCTGGGTTGTTTTCTGGGTAGTCGCGACAATGTGGACGGTCGCATCGATTCAAAATCTCTGGCGCTATGCCGACCTTCACTCTGCACGCGGAGATTTTTCCTGGCCGCGCTTGCTGTTCCTCTGCATCTGGGACGCAGTTCCGGTTGCGGTCCTCTTCGCCTTTTATCGTTATGCATTTTCCCAGTCCGACCCTAAACCTTAATGTGTGGTTTGAAAATTAGTAAGGGGTTGAAAAAGCGTTCAACCTTTCCCACCGTTGGAAACGGCAGGCTACTGTTATGCGCGCCGCCGGCGCTCACAGTCTGTTGCAAGATGCTTCTACTCAAAAATTCTTGTGCTGCAAGCGTGAAGTTGATATATTGTACTTTCGTTTTATGTTTGCCACCGAGAGAGCGCAGCATTACCCTCTCATAGGTAAAGCAAGACTGCCCCGGCCTGAGCGCCGGGGTTTCGTGTTTCCGGGTTGTGACCCTCAGCCGACCGGTTGATGGGTTGAACCGGCGATGAAGAAAGGGTTCGGCACTCAGCCGATCGGTTCAGCATCGGGATAAATGGGGATTGGGCGGCGATAAATGGCGATAAACCCGTACCGGGGTAGCCGGATTTATTCATCGGCGGTGAATATTTGCATAAGCCGGCGACAGTGCGCCGCTATTGCCGAGAGCGAAATGAGGTGAGATATGGGAGAGGAACAACTTAACGGCGGGATTTCGGAGAGCCGGCCGAAGATTGAGCCGGTAGGCCGGACTATCCGGGGAGAAAGAGCCTCATTGAAGAGCAGTGGTATCGCGCAGAGGACTACGACGAGGTCGTCAGGCAAGCGAGAGAGCAGAGAGAGGCTGAATTAGCGCAAGAGGATCGTGAATTCTGGGAAGACTCGCGGGGTGGGGAGTTGTGCCTTGAAATGTACAAAGCATTTCAAGCCTATAAGGAATTTATTCAGGCACGGTACCCAGATCCTTACATCGATGCAATGCGATTCAAGGAACATCGGCTTTTCGCGAAAACGCTGAAATGGGGGGAGCGGTTGGCCAGGGAGCGCGCGGAAACTGACCGCAAGAACCTGGAGAAGGCGCAGTTTGCGGAACGGTGCGAACACATCCATGCCAGTGGCGCGCGCTGTGGGTCTCCCAAGATGAACGGCGGGCTGTTCTGCTACAAGCACCAGCGCATGGAAGAGGCGCGGGCGATGAAGCTTGATTTGTAAACTATGGAAGATCCTGAGGCGATTCATCTGGGGATCATGAAGCTGCAACGCGCGGTGATTGAAGGAACGCTGGAGGGAAAGCAGGTGACACAACTGACGAACCTGATGCAGATTGCAGCTTGGAACGCGCGGACGAAAGCGAGCCGGAAAGAGGAGAAGGGTGGAAAGTGAGCACGCGTAGCCCGCTGTTTTTGCCGCGTGTTATTCTGCGCTGCTGTCGGATCGGAGCACACATGAAATTTCTGCTTGCTTTTGTAACGGTTGCTTGCGCGATTTTTGGATTCACAATCGGCGCGCAAACTTCACCACAAAACAACAGCGCCGGCCAGAAAAACACGACGATCACTGAGCGTGCGAGCGGACCTTTTGAGGTCAACATCACGCCACAGAAAGCGGACACCAAGGAAGCTGAAGCGGCCGGCCTGAGCCGCATGCCCGGCGACAAGCAATATCACGGGGACCTGGAAGCAACAGGCCACGTCGAGATGCTGGCCACCAGCGCCACCGCGCCCCACTCAGGCGCTTACGTTGCGCTGGAGCGCGTGACCGGAAAGCTGAAAGGAAGAAGCGGCAGCTTCACTCTATGCCACACGGGAATCATGAATCGCGGCACGCCGGAGCTGACGATCCTGGTTGTGCCGGACTCGGGTACCCAAGAGCTGACGGGAATCAGCGGAACGATGAAGATCAATATTGCAGCGGGTGGCAAGCATTCGTATGAGATGGAATACACCGTCGCAGGGAAAGAGTGAGATCGTTTGAGCGCGCCGCTCCGGACGACGCACTCTCCCTAAACAAGCGCGCTGCTACAATCAGCTTCATGGAGGCAAAGCTGCTGCTGGTTCCGTGGATTGTGGCAGTGGTTTACAGCAGCATTCCGCCTTTCTGGTTCGTGATTCACCCATTCGCCGCACGCTGGCGCGGGATGAAGCGCTCGCCTTATCGCGCTCTGCTGCCGCTGTGGGCTGCCATGATTCTCGCTATTGCGGCGATCACCTGGCCCTGGCACGAGCTGCAGATTTACGACCTTCCGTGGATGTGGATTCCGGCGGCGCTGCTTTTGCTCTGCGGCCTCGCGACCTATCGCAAGGTGTTCAGTGAGTTTGGCGGGCACAAGCTTTCCGGAGAAGCCGAACTCCGGCCCGACGAGCACACGCAGAATCTTGTTACGTCCGGACTGCACAGGAGAATGCGCCATCCCATTTATTTCGCTCATCTGTGCAATCTCGCCGCATGGACTATCGGCAGCGGCCTGGTGGTCTGTTTCATTTTGCTCGGCGTCAATCTGCTGATCACGTTTCCGCTCATGATCTGGATGGAAGAACGTGAATTGGAGCGGCCCTTTGGGCAGAGCTTCCGCGACTACAAAGCGCGAGTCGGACTTCTGCCCGCGCTCTGGTTCCCACGCCCCGGCAAGCTGCCGCACAGTGAAGGTCGCGCGTGAAGTTTGAGTTCTTTGTCGCTGCCCGCTACCTGCGCGCCAAGCGGCGCCAGGCCGTCATCAGCGTGATCACGGTGATTTCCGTGATCGGCGTAATGGCCGGAGTCGCTTCGCTGGTGATCGCTCTTGCTATCAATTCGGGTTTTCGCCAGGACTTGCAGAATCAGCTTCTCGGCTCGCAATCCCACATCACGCTGGAGAAGATCAAAAACGATGGAATCTACCACTGGCAGGAGTTGATGGGCCACCTTGCGCAACAGCCGCACGTCCGCGCCGCCGCGCCCACGCTCTATGACTACGTGCTGGCCAGCCACGGATCGCGCGCAGGAGCAGCGCTGTTGAAGGGAGTGATTCCGGAATATGAGAATCGGGTGAGTGAGCTCCTGAAATCGGTAAAGATCGGTTCGGCCGATGCCCTCGATCCAGCGCCTCCGCCGCCAGCCAAGCCGTGTGCGGAAGTTGATGAGAATTGCATTCATCCACCTCCTCCCGTGGTGCTAGGAAAGGACTTGGCGGAGAGCATCGGCGCAACTGTGGGCTCGGTGGTGACCATGACCAGCCCGCAGGGCGAGCTCACTCCGTTCGGCATGGTTCCAAAGTATGCGCGCTTTCAAGTAGTGGGAATTTTCAAATCCGGCTTCTACAACTATGACAGCACCTGGGCGTTGATCCGTCTCGCGGACGCGCAGAAGCTCTATGGCCTTGGGAATGTGGTTTCCGCCATTCAGTTCAAGATTGACGACCTCTACAAGGCCGAGCAGGTGGCGGCGGAGATCCAGCAGGCTGCGGGGCCGGAATACATGGCCACCAACTGGATGGACCAGAACCGCGCCTTGTTCCGGGCTCTGAGCCTGGAAAAGCTGGTGACATTTTTGACCATTGGATTGATCGTTTTTGTCGCTGCGCTGAACATCCTCATTTCTCTCATCATGATGGTGATGGAAAAAACCAAGGACGTGGCGGTTCTTATGTCCATGGGAGCCCGCCGAGGCCAGATTCGCCGGATCTTCATCGCCCAAGGAGTGCTGATCGGGCTGATCGGGACGCTGTTGGGGCTGATTGTGGGCTATGGAATCGCGGTGGCCGGCGCCAAATACCACTTTATCGCGCTGAACCCGGAAGTTTATTCCATTGATTACGTACCTTTTGCGCCGCGGGCGCTCGATGGCGTGCTGGTGGCGGCGATGGCGCTGCTGATTTCCTTTGTTGCCACACTTTATCCCTCCTGGTCTGCCGCTCGCGTTCTGCCCGCAGAGGCGCTACGCTATGAATAAAACGCCTCATTGCAGCAAGGCAGCAAGCGAATGCAAGATGGTTCGCGGGATTAAGGAAATTAATTGTTTCTTGATAATCCTTGTAGGCAAAATAACGGAGTCTAACGGCCACGATCCGGGTTCCAATAGGAAGAGGATTTCGGCAGAAAGAACGGCCCGGAACGTGCTGGAGAAAGTAGCCGGCTGCACCATTGGAGGATGCGAGTGCATCCAATAGAGCAGCCTGAAATCCTGAAAGCCGACGGACTTAAGAAGCTCTATAAGTCAGGCCAAACGGATTTAGTGCTCTTTGACAACTTGTCCTTCCAGGTGAGGAAGGGAGAAATGCTCGCCATTGTAGGTGAGTCGGGCGCAGGCAAGAGCAGTCTGCTGCACATTCTGGGGGCGCTGGATCGCGCCACCGAAGGTCAGGTGCACTGCGCCGGCGTTGAATTGGCAAAGCTGACGGACGATGCCGCCGCCGACTTTCGCAACCGCGAAATCGGCTTTGTCTGGCAGTTTCACTATCTTCTGCCCGAGTTCACGGCGCAGGAGAACGTCGCCATGCCGCTGCTGATGCGCGGCGAGACTTACCGGGCATGCATGGAGAAAGCCGGAACGTGGTTGCGGGAAGTTGGCTTGGATAGCCGCAAGCACCACCGGGCCGGCGAACTCTCAGGCGGCGAGCAACAGCGGGTGGCATTGGCTCGGGCGCTGGTTACAGGCCCGAAGATCTTGATGGCTGATGAGCCTACGGGTGACCTCGACAACAAGACCGCCGAAATGGTCTTCGATCTTGTGCAGAGGCTCCACCGGGACTACCGGCTGACGTCTCTCATCGTCACCCACAACCTGGATTTTGCCCGGCGTTGCGATCGCGTGTTAAGAATGCATCACGGGCTGGCCGAGGAAGTGCAGCCCCAGTCGTTGACACAGTAGTTAAAATAGAAGAGGGAGCGAAGGACAAGATTAGAGGTATTTTCCGGCAGATTTTTGATGCCGGAATGAAAGGCTTCTTCCTGGAAGTACGGCGGCTCGTACCGGGGGGAGAGAGAGGTGCTTGCTGGTTGAGGTGACCGGGAGCATCTGGGTGAGGGAACCATGTTCGAGCGGTATACAGAAAAAGCCAGGCGCGTAATTTTCTTCGCGCGGTATGAGGCGAGCCAGTTCGGCTCTCCTTATATCGAGACGGAGCACCTGTTGCTCGGCCTCTTGCGTGAAGACAAGGCGTTGACCAACCGCTTTTTGCGCTCCCATGCGTCGGTCGAGTCCATCCGCAAGCAGATTGAAGGGCACACCACGATCCGGGAAAAGGTCTCAACGTCGGTCGATCTTCCTTTGAGCAACGAGTGCAAGCGCGTGCTCGCGTATGCGGCAGAAGAGGCCGAAAGGCTGAGCCACAAACATATTGGCACGGAGCACCTGCTGCTGGGGCTGCTGCGTGAAGAGAAGTGCTTTGCCGCGGAGATCCTGCACGAGCGCGGGCTGCGGCTGAGCGCAATCCGCGAAGAACTGGCGCGCAGCACGCAGGAAAAAGCGCAACCGCAGCGCGGGCAATCGCGCGAGTCTTCCCTGCTGGCGGAATTTTCCCGTGACCTCACCCAGGCCGCCATGGATAGCTCGCTGGATCCGCTGGTTGGGCGCGAAGCCGAAGTGGAGCGCGTGGTGCAGATTCTATGCCGCCGCACCAAGAACAATCCGGTGCTGATCGGCGAGCCCGGCGTAGGCAAAACCGCAATCGTCGAAGGCTTGGCTCAGCGTATTGCCGATGGTGATGTACCGTCATTCCTGGCCGAGAAACGCATTCTCGCTCTCGATCTTTCACTCATTGTTGCCGGAACCAAATACCGCGGACAGTTTGAAGAGCGGCTCAAGACCATCATGAAAGAGCTGATGGAGAGCCAGAATTGCATCATCTTTATTGACGAGCTGCACACGCTGGTGGGCGCAGGCTCAGCCGAAGGTTCGCTCGATGCCGCGAACATCCTGAAGCCGGCGCTTTCGCGCGGAGAGATTCAGTGCATCGGCGCAACCACTCCGGGCGAATATCGCAAATCCATCGAGAAAGATCGCTCGCTGGAGCGGCGCTTCCAGGCTGTGAAAGTTCCGCCGCCGAACGAAGGCGAAGCTGTAAAGATCATCTACGGGATCAAAGAGCGTTACGAGAAATTCCACGCCGTGAGCTACACCGACGATGCGATTCAGTTCGCCGTGTATCACTCGAACCGCTATATTCCAGACCGTTTCCTGCCAGACAAGGCCATTGATCTGCTGGACGAAGCCGGCGCGCGCGTGAAGCTGCGCCAGACTTCCCTGCCGGATGAGATCACCGAAGTCCAGAAGCGGATCAAGTTTATAGTTCACCGGATGGAGAACGCCATCCAGAACCACGAGTTCGAGAAGGCGCGCTTCTACTCCGATGAAGAGCGTAAGGAGCGCGAGAACCTGCGCGCCCTGCGCGAAAAATACCACCTCGATGAGTCTTCTACGGGCGTTGTAAACCGCGAAGACATTGAGGAAGTTGTGAGCCGCTGGACCGGCGTGCCGATCACGTCCATCAAGGAAGAGGAGACGCAGAAGCTGCTGCGCGTGGAAGAAGAGCTGCACAAGCGCGTGATCTCGCAGGAGAAAGCCATCAGCGCTCTGGCGCGTTCGATTCGCCGCTCTCGCGCGGGTCTCAAGTCGCCGAACCGGCCCATTGGCTCGTTCCTCTTCCTGGGACCCACAGGCGTGGGCAAAACGGAAGTCGCGCGCTCGTTGGCGCAGTTCCTGTTCGGCAGCGAGAAATCGCTGATCCGCTTCGATATGTCGGAGTTCATGGAGAAGCATTCGGTCAGCAAGCTGATCGGTTCGCCTCCGGGATACGTCGGCTACGAAGAGGGCGGACAGTTGACTGAACGCGTGAAGCGCTCGCCGTACTCTGTGGTCCTGCTGGATGAAATCGAGAAAGCGCACCCGGATGTTTTCAACATCCTGCTGCAAGTGCTCGAAGACGGACAGCTCACGGACGGCCTTGGGAACACGGTCGATTTCAAAAATGTCATCATCGTGATGACATCGAATATCGGCGCGCGGCACCTGATGAAGCGGAAAGGTCTCGGCTTCCAGATTGATAAGGAAGAAGCAGTGTCAGAGAAAGTTGAAGAGATGGTGAAGCAGGAAGTCAAGCGGACGTTCAATCCGGAATTCCTGAATCGCCTGGATGAAGTCATCATCTTCAACGCGCTCACGGACGCCGATCTTATCCAGATTCTGGAACTGCTGGTGGGCCAGCTCAATGCGAATCTGGCGCAACGGCACATTACCATCACGGTGAACGAAGACGCTAAGAAGTGGATCCTGGAGAAGACGCTTACCGACCGCAATTACGGTGCGCGTCCTCTGCGCCGCGCCCTGCAGCGGTATATCGAAGACCCGCTGTCAGAAGCGCTGATCCAGGGAACCATCAGCACGCGGCCTGCGTTCATCGAGGTCTATCTCGAAGACAACCGGCTGTTCTATCGCCAGGTTGGCGACAATCAGGAGAAGACTGAAGGCGTGCTGCTGTACCAGTAGTCCAAACCGAAAGAAATTTCAGCCGCTGGAGAAATCCAGCGGCTGTTTGTTTAGCTTAGAAACTTCGTGCCGGGCGTCAGTTCTTGTTGGCCAGCTCGACAAAGAGTTCTTCCAACGTTTGCCGAATCGGATTCACCGCGATGACTTCGCCACCGGCAAGCCAGACCTTCTCAATCGTGACGCGTTGCTTCAGAGCAGGAACAGTAATTCTGATGTAGCCGTTCTGCTGCGCGCCTTCGAACATCAGGGCATCAATTCCGCGAGCGGTG
>DATEGH010000264.1:0-7152 GCA_035280185.1 Terriglobales bacterium | reverse complement strand
CCTCTTCCCCGGAGGATCATTCAGCGGCAGCACAACGCTTGCAGGCGGGCAGGCGATTGATCCAACCGGAATCAATCATCCCAACAGCACGCAATATTCATACAACGCGATGGGACTGTTGACACAGGTGACTGAAGGCCAACAGGTCCGGAAATTTAACTATGACAGTCTCGGAAGGCTCGTTTCGCAGAATCTGCCAGAGAAACTTAATCTGGGTGACACCTTCACATATACCGATTTCGGCGCTGTCGCCAGCCGCACCGATGCCAGAGGGGTCAAGGCCACCTACACATACGACAATTTGGACCGTGTTTCCACAATCGTTTATTCAGATGGAACTCCGACCATCACTTATACATACGGAGCCGCGGGAGCGGCCAACTTTGCGGCTGGACGAGTGACGAAGATCACCGATGCCGCAGGTTCCGAAAGTTATCAGTATGACGCCATGGGTCGCGTCATCCAGTGCACGCGCGTCATCGGGGCCAATACTTATGTGACCAGCTACAGCTATACTCTCGATGGCCGCCTCGCTTCCATGACGTATCCTTCCGGAAGAGTGGTTACGGACCAATATGACAACATCGGTCGGCTGACTCAGGTTGGAGCCGGCGGCAGCAGTCTGCTGAATATCAATTCTTACAATGCCGCGGGTCAGGCCCTCGGGTTCACCTACGGTAATGGCACTCAGGCCGCGTTCACCTACAATGCCCAGTTGCAGGTTGCTTCAATCCTCTATGGGCCCTCTACTGCTCCGGTTCTGAGTCTCTCTTACGATTGGGGAGGAACAACCGACGATGGCCTGCTCGCGGGTGTTACGGATAACGCCAACTCCGCCCGTTCCACCAGCTACTCGTATGATCAGCTCCGCCGGCTGGTGCAAGCTCAAACGGTCGATCTTGCCTCCGCAAACACCTGGAACCTGCAATTTACGTACGACCGCTACGGCAACCGTCTCACGCAAACGGCTGCGGGCGGTACGGCGTCAATGCCCCCCAACCAGGTGGCCGTAGATCCCACCACGAATCGCATCTCGACTGCTGGCTACAGCTACGATGGGGACGGGGACGTTACCGCTGAAGGCGGCCATACTTACACTTACGACGCGGAGCACCGGCTCATCCATGTGGATGGCGCGGCCAATTCTTATGTCTATGACGGTTCTGGGCAGCGCGTGAACCGCAACGGGACTTACTATGTTTATGCAGGCACCCATGTGATCGCCGAATATGCCGCTGGTGCGCTTGCAGCCTCTCCCACAACTGAGTACATCTACGCGCGAGGCAAGCGGCTAGCCACTATTGCGGCCGGCGCTACGACTTACCATTATTGGGATCACACCTCCATCCGCTCCAGCGCGGACTCCGCTGGAAGCGTGGTGCGCACCTACGGGCACTATCCCTTCGGCGAGACCTGGTACGAAACCGGAACGCCGGACAAATGGAAGTTCACCACCTACGAACGCGATGCAGAATCCGGCCTTGACTACGCCATGGCACGCTTTCACTCCAGCCGCATGGGACGCTTCATGTCTCTTGACCCCTGGCCTGCGGTGAGTCACAATCCGCAGAGCTGGAACCGGTATGCGTACGCGCAAAACAATCCCATCTCGCTGGTAGATCCCTCGGGTATGGACGAGTGCGATGACGAAGACGCCAGCGAGGGTTGCGTGTCCGGCGGCGGCTCTGGATCGGAAGATTTGCCGGACGATGGAAGCGGGCAAAACAATGGCACGGATCCAGGAGACGACGGCTCGGGCAACAATTCCGGCTCGACTTCCACTGACAACCCCGGCAACAACAACCAGGGTAATTCCGGAAATCAGGATAATGGGACGTCAAATTGTCCGGAAGGTAATGTGTGTGTTTCCGGCCAGCCGCCTCAGTGCATTCCATCCGGCGACGGCGACTGTTCCAACAGCAATCCCTCCGGGCAGCCGGACAATAGCACCAATCAACCTGGAACCGGTTCTGGAACCGATGGTTCCTCCGACTCAAGTGCGGCAGGCAATACAGACAACTCCAATAATCAAGGGAATCAACCATCCACTCAGGAGACAGGATCGCAGCCGGGCGCTTCTGGGCAACCTCAAAACGGAGCTCCGACCAATCCCTATGGTCCGCCTCCACCACCGCCGTCTCCTGGTAACGTATTAATTTATGCTGGAGGCGCTGTTGGCCTCACTGGGAACCTTCCTGCCGGAGGACTTTTGGCCCTGGTAGGAACATTCTGGAATGATGTAGGAGTCACATGGAGTAATATCAATCAAGCAACGTCACAGTTGTCGGACAATGGCTTAGGTCCATATTAACATTTAGCTTTGGTTGCTATTTTCAGCGGCATAATTGCGATCCGGAACTTGGGACAATTTGGGCAGAACTACCGATAATCTCCCGATAGGTTTCGCATGAATTGTCCGTGCAGGTAAAAACCAACTATGCAGAATCAACGCGCTAAGATGAACCAACGATCGCCCGCACTCGTTCGAGTTTTTGTTGGGCTGCTTGTCCTGGGTGGAGGCAGTTCGGCATATCAAAAGTGGGGTGACTCTTGGAGCGCTGGTTTGATCATCTTCGGTTTCATAATATTCCTCATCGGAGCAGTCGGCCTAGCCAAGAAAGGGAACAAAATGGCGTGAAATGAAATGGTGAAAACCGGAAACCGGGAGAGGGGGACCGGGGCACCAGGTCAACCGCCGCAACCGGCTCCTCGACCGCAACCCACTGTGGCTCCGAACATACCTGGAGAGCAGATGCCAAATTGGCAGGGCTGGGGGAAATGCACTCTCGCCGCCTGTACTGCCTCTGCTGTCGGGGTCGCTAACTTCCATAGATGGCGAGACCGGATGGGCTCCTTGCACAGCTGCCGCATGTATTGGATCTGCCGGCGCCTGCGCTTTTGGTACGTTTTTCAAATGAAATTGTAATCGGACATTAAATGAGATATTTAAAACTGACATCCATCGCACTTGTTGCCGGACTTGGCGGGGCCTATCTTGCGGGCCACGCAATCGGTCTTTCACAATCCATGGCCAGAGGGATCGGGGTCGCGGCCGCCATCATATTGGCCATGGCGCTCACGAAGTCGGCGGTAAAGACAAGCGCATCAGACCGGGGGACAGACCGGGATGTTTTCTGATATTTTTTGCCCATCGATGGCACGTCCGGACAAAAAGGGGCCAGCCTGAGAGCCTGTCGGAGAGAAACTCTATATTGACGCGACGCGGCGAACAGACGCGAACTAGCTGAACCCTAAGACGCGAGACGGAAGAACTGATCGGACAAAAGGGGCCGACAAAAGGGGCCAGCCTGAACTAAGCGATTTTTCAGGAGTCTAAGACAGAGCCTCGTGCACCCGCAGCCCGGCTGCACCACTGCGGCGGGCCAGAATCAACGCCGCAAGAAGCCTGTCGACCTTTTCAACTCTTCCATCACCTTATAAGCAATGGGACACGTGAATGTGCGCTCGACCATCCCGAGCGTGCGGCTCACAAAATCCGGCTCGTATAAATACGGGTAGCCGCTGCAATCGGCAGGACGATCCTCATACACGCTGCACAGGTTGTCTTCAGGAAAGGACAAGGAGTCGTGCGTGTTGTCCAGGGCGCATCACTGCCGGGTTCCGAGCGAGCCAGGTATTTCTCAATGAACGCTTCACGCGTCATTGAAAGGCGGCGCGCCAACCGCCCGACTTCCTCTTCACTGAAGCCGGGCTTCACCTCTTTGCAGCAATTGGCGCACTTAGTCAAAGACACGCTCATCAATTTCATCCGGCTCCAGCTTGCACGTGCTCTTCAGAAAACGGCGAAACCGATAATTCTCGTCCTCCTTTGCGGCTGCCTGTGTACGAATTTGAACAAGATCGAACGGCACATTTGCCTCTGTCCCGCGTGCAATCCCCGCGAAACTCGGCTTTGGCTTCGCGGGGTAGCGGCTGAACAGTCTACCGGATCGGCGGCCGCGGCATGCTTACCTCGTCGGCGCCGCCGGCGGCATATAGCTCAGGTCTGGCCGAAAATGCAGCAGTTCAGAGTACGTACTTGAGTATGCTTTGCGGAGAGTCGCCATGATGGTGGCGCCCTGGTCGCCATAGGCATCGCGCACCACTTCGTCCACTGTCTTACCCGGGCCGGCCATCTCTGCCATGCTTTTGCGTTCCTGCACCAAAGCAATCTGGGGGCCAACCCCGCCGCTCGCCAGCGAGTAAAAGCTGAATGGACCGGTGGATACGCCAGGCTTGCTCATGGCAGCGCCCACTTTTTTAACGTTTTCGTTGAAGTCAGCGACGCCTTCCGGTTTCAGCGTGAAAAAGATCACATTGAGATACTGCGGCGGCGGGCCTGTGGCGGGTGGTGCTGCCGCTAGATCGGGACGGAGCACATAGTAAGACATGGTTTGCTTGGCCATGTACTGGCCCATGGTGGCATTGGCGTTGGCGGTATCGGCAGCGTTGAACTTATCGCGCCCATCAAAGTCTTTCCAGTCATGCCCGCAACTCACCACCATGTAATCTCCGGTATTTTCCCCGGTAACGACCTCCCAGACTTCCCAGGACCATTTGTCGTTTTGCGCCTTGTGCCACGCCATGTGCCTGGCTCGTCCCTGTTCGTACTGCGCCGTCATGCCCGGCTTTACCTGGTTGAGGTGGACCTCGCAGACGCTGGCCGCAGGCGGCCCCTGCTGGGCGACAGCGAAGGTTGCGATCAGACAAAAAGACAGCATTGGGAAAAATGGTTTACGCATGGGCACACCCTCCTTCGATTCTGCTCATGAAGCAGCGCAGGGCGTTTTGCAAGCCGGAAACGCCTTTTGGCGAGAGAGAATCGCGGGCGTTTAGGTCTCAACAGCCCTGGATCGGATTCCGGTCACAAAGCGTACTCGCCGGTCGAACGGGTTGTCAATCGCGCATGAATGAGTAGCGAATCCGGGGTTCTGAGCATTGCAGCGCGGTGAGAAGCCTAACGGCAGCTCACGATCTGCGCCATGTGCGATTCGCATCTAAGGAAGAGAAGGAACCACTCATGGCCAAGAACAACCCCGAAGGGGTGCAGCAGTTCAGCATAACTTTGATTATCGCAATGGTGATAACAGCATTGCTGGCTTTTGGAACGCTTGCGGTGATTTACGGTTGCGCCAAAGCCAATGGCGCGCCCCAGACGAACACGCCCACAACCGGAATGATTCTGCCCTATTTCTAGCCGCTGACCGCGGCTCCGTGACATTTCTTAAACTTCTTGCCTGAACCGCACGGGCAAGGATCGTTGCGGCCGACTTTGGCTTGTCCGCGCACCACCTGCTGGGGAGCGGAGTTGCCGTTGGAGCCGGCCATGCGGGCTTCCTGAAGTTCACGCTTTTTCCGGCGCTGGAACTGCGCCTCCAGATCGTCCACTGAGGTCTGCGATCTGCGGCGCGCGTCCGAAACGGCGGAAGCGCCGTTGCCGCCATCGCCGGCGGCTGCCGCCGTGGTCTGGACATGGGGCGACTCGATGATCTGCATGTGGAACAGATAGCGCGCGGTTTCTTCCTGGAAGCGCTGCATCATTTCTTCAAACATGTCGAAGGATTCGCGCTTGTACTCCACCAGGGGATCGTGCTGGCCGTAACCGCGCAGCCCGATTCCTTCCTTCAAATGGTCCATGTTGAGCAGATGGTCTTTCCACTGGGTATCGAGAACGCTCAACATGATCATGCGCTCGTGATAGCGCATCGCTTCGATGCCGAGCTGCTTCTCTTTGGCTTCGTAGGCCTGCTGCAACTTGTCAAAAATCGCGTCGCCCAGTTCCTGGCGGTTGAGCACGTTGGCATCGATGCCCTGCTTCACCATGTCAAGGCCGAACTGCTCCAGCAGAAACTTGCGAACCCCTTCGACGTCCCATTGATCGGCATGAACATTGCGCGGGGCAAAGCGGTCCATGGCGCCGGCGACCATGCTGGCGACGTAGTCTTCGAGAATCAAGTCTTTCTGGTCAACGCCGGAGAGCAGTTCTTTGCGGAGGCCATAAACCGCTTCACGCTGCTTGTTCATCACGTCGTCATATTCCAGCAGGTGCTTGCGGGATTCGAAGTTCTGCGCCTCAACAGCTTTCTGCGCGCCTTCAATGCGCTTGGAGATCATGCGCGACTCGATTGGAACGCCTTCTTCCATGCCCAGCTTTTGCAAGAGCGTGGAGACCCAGGCTTTGGCGAAGATGCGCATCAGGTCATCTTCGAGCGATAGGTAGAAGCGCGAAGAGCCGGGATCACCCTGGCGGCCGGCGCGCCCGCGAAGCTGGTTATCAATGCGGCGTGACTCATGGCGCTCGGTGCCGAGAATGTGCAGACCACCGGTGGCGACCACGCTGTCGTGCTCGGCGTCAGTTTCTGCCTTGTACTTGTTGAAGGTATCGTTCCATTTATCCAGCGGGCACTTGTACTCAACGCCGTTGTAATAGAAAACGGTCGCTTCTGAGCTGTCTTGGTCCAGCGCGACTTCTCCGCCGGCGGCGCGAAGCTGCTGCGCGATACCCTTCTTCACCAGTTCCTGGCGCGCCATGAACTCGGGGTTTCCGCCCAGCAGAATATCGGTGCCGCGGCCTGCCATGTTGGTGGCAATCGTGACCATATTCAGGCGGCCGGCCTGGGCAACGATTTCAGCTTCCTTCTCGTGAAACTTGGCGTTGAGCACCACGTGCTTAACGTTCTTCTTCTTCAGCAGATCGGAAAGCCGTTCCGACTTCTCGATAGAGGTGGTGCCTACCAGGATGGGGCGGTCTTCGAGGCTGATCTTCTGGATCTCGTCCGCGACGGCAAAGTACTTTTCCTTTTCCGTGCGATAGACGACGTCCGAGTTTTCCTTTCGCATCAGCTTGCGGTTGGTCGGGATGACCGTGACTTGAAGCCTGTAAATATTGTCAAACTCCGCCGCCTCTGTTTCTGCTGTACCGGTCATGCCGGCCAGTTTCTTATACATGCGGAAATAGTTCTGGAAGGTAATGGTGGCGAGCGTTTGCGTCTCTTTCTCGACTTTTACTTTTTCCTTCGCTTCAATGGCCTGGTGCAGGCCATCCGACCAACGGCGGCCGGGCATCAGGCGTCCGGTGAACTCGTCCACAATGATGACTTCGCCATCTTTCACCACGTACTCGACATCGCGGCGATACAGCGCGTGGGCCTT
>DATEGH010000263.1:0-6552 GCA_035280185.1 Terriglobales bacterium | reverse complement strand
GAGTCCGCAGGCTCCGGGAACCATCTTTGCTTCCATGTGGGATTTCCGCCGGCAAGGCTGGACGTTCCGCTCTGGAGGTCCGGGCAGCGGCTTGTTCAAATCCACCGATGGCGGAGATCACTGGACGGAACTTACCTCCAGCAACAGTCAAGGTCTGCCGCAGAAGCCGTACGGACGAATCGCCGTGGCCGTCGCTCCTTCCAAGCCAAATATCGTTTACGCCATGATTGAATCGAAATCGAGCGCGCTCTTCCGCTCCGACGACTCCGGCAAAAGCTGGAAGCCGCTTGATTCGAGCCAATTCATGGTTTGGCGGCCGTTTTACTTTGCCAACCTGATCGTTGATCCGAAGAATGAAAACAAGCTTTTCAAACCGGACTTGGGCCTGCTGGTAAGCACCGACGGAGGCCGCAGCTTCAGCTTCACGGCGAACGCTCATGGCGATTTTCATTGCGTCTGGATTGATCCGACCGACCCAAATTTGGTCTATGCCGGCGATGATGGCGGCTTCTGGAGCAGTGTGGACGGTGGAACCCGTTGGGCGCACGCCATGAATTTGCCGGTTTCGCAGTTCTACCATGTCAGCGTGGACGATGCGTATCCGTATCACGTCTTCGGCGGCTTGCAGGACAACAGTGTTTGGATCGGCGACTCTTCTTATCCCGGAGGAATCAGCAACTCGCGCTGGGAGAACCTTTACGGGGGCGATGGCTTCTACGCCTTCCCCGATCCGGCCGATCCCGCTTACGTTTATGTGGAATCGCAGGGCGGAGAGATTTCCCGCGTGAACCGCTTTACTTTGGAAAGCCGCAATATCAAACCGCAAGCGGAGTACAAGGAGAAGAAGCTGCGCTTCAACTGGAACACTCCGATCCACATGAGTCCCAACGAGAAAGGGACGATCTACGTCGGCGCACAGTACCTCTTCCGCTCGCGCGATCATGGCCAATCGTGGGAGCGCATCTCTCCCGACCTGACCACGAACGATCCGGAAAAGCAGAAGCAGGAAGAGTCCGGAGGCGTGACGGTGGACAACTCGTCGGCTGAGATGCACACCACGATTTACTCCATCAGCGAATCGCCCAAAGACGGAAAGCTGATCTGGGTGGGAACGGACGATGGCAATCTCCAGCTCACGCGTGATGGCGGAAAGACCTGGAACAACGTGGTGGGCAACATTGCCGGCCTGCCAAAGAACTCCTGGGTGTCGAGCGTCAAGGCTGGTCTGTACGACGAAGGCACGGCATACGCGACGTTCGATCGCCACACCTTCGGCGACATGAAGCCGTATCTCTACAAGACAACAGACTTCGGCGCTACGTGGACAGCGCTTCCCGTGCAGGAAAGCGGTGTGCGCGGCTACGCTCACATCATCACCGAAGATCCCAAGGACCCGAACCTGCTGTATCTCGGCACGGAATTCGGTCTGTGGATTTCAATTGATGGCGGCAAACAATGGGCCGAGTACAAGGGGAGCGGCTTTCCTTCAGTCGCAGTCCGCGACATCGTAGTCCAGCCGCGTGAATCCGATCTGGTGCTGGCGACGCATGGACGCGGCATCTGGATTATCGACGACATTTCGCCGCTGCGTTCGCTTACTCCTGAACTGATGTCGCAAGAAGCCGTCCTGCTTAACAGCACGGCGGTGCAATACCTGAATGCGGGCGGCGGCTGGCCGGAGGGCGACGCAACCTTCATCGCTCCCAGCCGCACCAGTTCAGCCTACATCACTTACTACCAGCGGAGCCGCCATATCTTCGGCGATCTGAAGATTGAGATTTTCGATCCTCAAGGCAAGCTCGTCGACACCATTCCCGGAACGAAGCATCGCGGGCTGAATCGCGCGACCTGGTCCATGCTGCTCAAGCCGCCTCTGGTGCCACCGGCCGCAACAGCGGCGTTCAATGCTTCCACGGGACCCAAGGTCGTGCCCGGCACGTATACCGTGAAAATGACCAAGGGCGACAAAGTTTATACCAGCAAGCTGAACATCGTGATGGATCCGCGCGCGAAATATACCATGGAAGACCGCCGCGCCCAATACGATGCCGCCATGAAGGTGTACCACTCCCTGGCGCAGATGACTTTTGCCGTGGATTCCATGGTGCACGTGCGCACTGCGGCCTCAGACCGACTCTCCAAGTTGCAGGCCAACGATTCGCTGCGCAAGAAGCTCCAGGACTTCTCGCAATCGGCCGACGGGTTCCGTTCGAAGATCGTGGCCACGAAAGAAGGCGGCGCGATTACCGGTGAAGAACGAATCCGGGAATTCATGACCGAAGTTTATGGCGACATCACCAACTACGATGGGCGCCCAACGGACTCGCAGGTAGAACGAGCCGATGCCCTGGCCCGCGAGCTGCAGGATGTGACGCGCGAATTCAGTCAGTTCATAACACAGCAACTGCCGGCCATCAACGCCGGACTAAAGAAGAAGAAGCTTGATCCTATCCAGCCACTAACGCAGCAGGAGTGGGACAAGATGCATGGCGACGAAGCCGCCGGTCAACCCGGCGAGTCCATGATGCGAGGGCGAGAGATAGACTAACGCGCAGCCAAGTTCAGGCGCTCACCTTGGTTCTGTGCAGAGTTTCTTCACTGCAATTGAGGGCTTCCAGACCGAGGAAGCGAGCGCCCTCATCCAGCTCCTGTTCAATTCGCAAGAGCTGGTTGTACTTGGCGATGCGATCGGTCCGCGAGGCTGAGCCGGTTTTGATCTGTCCGGTTCCCGTGGCTACTGCCAGATCAGCAATAAACGGGTCTTCGGTTTCGCCGGAGCGGTGCGAGATCACGGCCGTGTAGCCGTTACGGCGCGCCAAATCGATTGCATCCAGCGTCTCGCTCACGGTCCCGATTTGGTTGAGCTTGATCAGAATGGAGTTGGCCACGCCTTCCTCAATGCCGCGGCTCAGACGCTCAGTATTGGTGACGAAGAGATCGTCACCTACGAGCTGAATCTTATCGCCGAGTTCATCGGTCAGCAGGCGCCAGCCGCGCCAGTCATCTTCAGCCAAACCATCCTCGAGAGAAACAATGGGATACTGCCGAACCCAGTCGCTCCAGAAGCGCACCATCTCTTCCGACGATCGCGCGGATTTGTCTCCCTTCTTGAAGACATACTTGCCGCGATCCGCCTCAAAAAATTCATTGGCAGCCGGGTCAAGCGCGATGGCAACGTCTTCGCCCGGGCGAAAACCGGCCTGCTGCATGGCTTCAAGTATTACTTCAACAGCCTCTTCGTTGGCTTTGAGAGAAGGAGCAAAGCCACCTTCATCGCCAACCGCCGTGTTGTAGCCGCGCTTTTTCAGAACGGCCTTTAGGGTATGGAAGATTTCGACGCCCCATTGCAGCGCTTCAGAAAAAGTATCGGCTCCAATGGGTATGGCCATGAATTCCTGAAAGTCGACGTTGCTATCAGCATGGGCGCCCCCGTTCAGGATGTTCATCATGGGAACGGGAAGAATGTTTGCCGCCACGCCACCGAGATAACGATAAAGCGGAACTTTGAGTGCATTAGCACAGGCACGTGAGCAGGCCATTGAGACAGACAGAATCGCGTTCGCGCCGAGATTCGCCTTATTCGGAGTGCCGTCCAGTTCCAGCATGATTTCATCCACGTGACGCTGGTCAGTGGCTTCCACACCCTGGAGCGCATCGGCAATCGGGAGATTCACGTTGCCGACGGCGGTGAGCACGCCTTTGCCCATGTAGCGATCTTTATTGCCGTCGCGCAGTTCCACTGCTTCGTGCTCACCGGTGGAAGCGCCGCTCGGCACGGCGGCACGGCCCATGGAACCGTCGGCCAGAAAAACCTCGGCTTCTACTGTGGGATTGCCGCGTGAATCCAGAATCTCCCGCGCGTGAACGTCAACAATGCTCAAGTCCATAGACCGGCCTCTGCTCCATTCCTGAAAGTCAAAATTATAAACCTCCACGCCACCGCGCAGTTTCGCGACTGCCGCTGTTCTGTTATGTTCATTGTTTCGCTCTTCTGCAGGAGGTTGACCATGTCCGTTCCGCCGCAGCCTAACATTCGCCTTGTGAATTCGCCGGACTACCGCGACGGCTATGCCAACTCCGTCCAGGTGCGAGTCAGTGTGTGGGATTTCCTTCTTGTATTCGGACGCCTTCAGCCGCAGAGCGCCGATCTGGTGGAGGTACAGAATTTTCAGGGAATCTATCTGAGCCCGCAGCAGGCGAAAGCGCTACTTTCGATCCTGCAACAGAATGTCGTCCAGTATGAGAACGCGTTCGGCGAGATCAAGCTGGACGCGAACATCGCGCAATCCCACCAGCAGGTCCACTAGTACAGCCCAGCATAGACATGCATCGGCTGAGGCAGTTCTCTTCCCAATTCTTGTTCGTTGCGATCTTCGCAGTCATTCTCCTGCTGCATTGGCCTCTGCTACGCCTGCCCTTCTTCTGGGATGAAGCCGGTTTCTATATTCCCGCTGCGCACGATCTGCTCCGCCTTCATGCGCTCATTCCGCGCACCACCATGGACACCGGACATCCGCCGCTCCCAGCGGCCTATCTGGCATTATGGTTCGCCGTTGCTGGATTGAAACCTGCAGTGGCCCGGGTGGCGCAACTGCTCCTGGCCGCGTTCGCGCTGACCAATGTTTTTCTTCTCGCGCGGCGCGTGGCGAACCTCCCTGTAGCGATAGCTTCGACGATTGCTACCGCAGCTTATTCCATCTTCTTTGTGCAGAGTTCACTCGCGCACGCCGATCTGATGGCTGCCGCGTTCACACTCTGGGGATTGCGGTTGCGCTTTGAAGATCGCCGCGGATTTTCGCAACTGGCTTTCTCTCTGGCCGTACTAAGCAAGGAGACAGCGGTAATCACGCCGCTTGCGCTGGCCTTATGGGAAGTGTGGCAAAGAACTCCTGGCCGGATGCGACGCACCGTTATGTCGCTGGTTCCGGTGCTGCCTCTTGCAGCGTGGCTCGCCTACCATCACTACGCGACCGGCCGATTCTTTGGCAATGCCGAGTTCTATCAGTACAACGTCGCTGCGGCTATCACTCCGTTGCGATTCCTCTTGGCTCTGGGACTTCGAGCATGGCATCTGCTGGGAACAATGAACATGGCTGCCTTGACCGCAGCGATGCTTGTGGCGATGCGCTTTCCGCCGGTGGTGGACCGGTCCGGCCCACGCGAGCGCATTGCTGTCGCGGTGCAAATGCAATTCTTCCTGGTGATGCTCGCCTATGTGATCACGTTTTCGCTGCTCGGAGGCGCGCTTCTCACGCGCTATCTTCTTCCGGCATATCCGTTGTTGATCATCATCGCCATGTCCACGCTGCGGCGCCGCATCCTGAGTTGGGAGTGGCCGGCGGCAATCCTGGTGATCTTTTTCGTTCTGGCGCTGTTCTTCGACCCGCCCTACCGCTTCGCGCCGGAAGACAATCTCACCTACCGCGATTTTGTCGAGTTGCATGCGCATGCGGCCAATTTCCTGGAGCAGCATGAACAAGGCTTGACGGTTCTGACTGCATGGCCTGCAAATGACGAGCTTTCGAAGCCCTATCTCGGATATGTGACGAGCCCAATGACGACACTTACTGTCCCAAACTTCACGCCAGAGGAGGTAATCCGGGCAAAGCAGGAAAGCAATCGTTTTCAAGTGGCTTATCTGTTCTCGACCAAGTACGAGACATCAACCTGGTTCCGCTCAGCCGTTTGGGAAAAGCTGAATCGGAGGTTCTTTGACTATCACACGGATCTCTCGCCGGAAGCAGCCGCGGAGCTGCTCGGCTGCAAAGTAGTTTATCTGGAGCAAAGGAAAGCCGAGTGGGTGGAGATCATCGAGATGGAGCAGCCGGCGTCAGTAGCGCAACGATAAAAAAGGGAGACGCCCTCGGCGCGTCCCCCTCTGCAGACAGGCTCTCTCCTCTATCTGAAAATTGCAATCAACATAAGATGCAGCGCAGGGTTGTACAACAAATAGCAGACAGCAAGGATCAGCAGCCCTGAAACGCGAACTCCCGTTTTGTGCTTGAGTGTCATATCTCAACTCGCTTTTGCTTCTGCTTCCACCTGCTGATGCTCGTGCCGCTTGCGCCGGCTGTTTGAAACCACGCGCATGCTATTCCAGTCGTAGGGAAATTCTTTGCCGCAATCCAAACAGACGATATAAGTACCGGTCGGCCTCGCCGAATCAGACCGGCGTCGCGCTTGCCTGCTGGTCTGCGGAAAGCTCACGCGCCGATGCCAGCAACCGAACAGAGCGTCGAAAATCTTCACAGCGCCTCCAGAACCTGAGACCCGAGACTTCAATTCGGGCCTTCCCTACTTACCTAGTGCTACTAGACACCGATTCGTTTCAAATGTTTTGCAAAAAGCTGATGACAAAATTTGTCATGCGAGCCAGCCGCTGGCTTCCATACGTTGATTGAAGGAGGATGGGATTTATACGTGCGAAAGAAATAAGCAGATTGTAAGTACAAGTTTTACGTCAGACCGCATTCCGTGGATGCGGCGATAGGGACGAGAACTCTCTCTTTTATGTAAAAATGGCATGGTGGCCCTGTAGCTCAGATGGATAGA